>CAVJBW010000038.1:1788-10575 GCA_963647625.1 Lachnospiraceae bacterium | reverse complement strand
GGAAAGAGATCGGATGACGCTAAGGAAGTTTAAGGAATTTAACTTCATAGAGTTTTGGAAAAATCAAGGGAAAAATGCCATTGCACCGACCCTTGTGGTGACCTGTATCTTTTTGATGAATTATTTCGTCTTTGGAATGGACAATACCATGATCGGGCCCTTTGCCACCCTTTCCTTTTTGCGTTTTAAAGACCTAAAGAGACATTACAGTTGCATGGCCAAGACCTTTCTTATTTATTGTATTATGGCAGTGGCAGCTTATGTGGCCCTGTGGAATCTGCCTTTATGTATTATTGTCAATGGAATGGCCTTGTTTTGGCTCTGTGCTTTGCTGATTGATGAATATCAGATGACCAATTACTTTCCGGCAGGGATGGCACTGATCTTTTTCCAGATCGCGCCTGTATCCAATGTGGCAGCTTTGGGCAATCGCATTCTTGCTTTGGCAGCTAGCTTTGTGATTATCTTTGTATTTTTATTTATCTTAGGCCTTGGAAAAAAGGAAGATATTCTAGTGACCTTGGCGAGGGAAGGACAGCGAAAGTGTTATCTTCTCTACAAAGCCATCAAGTCGGCGGATGTCAATGAGGCGGACCGGCTTCGCAAGGAGATCTGTGCCAACAATCGCCGCATGAGCCAGATCGTCTACAGTGCCAACAGGGCCAGCTTTAATATGTATGAATCGGTCAACGTCTACAGCCGCTACATAGGTTTGTTTGAAACATTTGTCTATGAATCCAAAAATAATTGCGACTACGATAAGAAGATTCGGGCCATGGAAAGTCTATTGCAAAGAATCGCCTACCTAAAGTCCAATGAAATCCCGGACAAGAAACGACTTAAGTTTCGTACCTGGAATTTTGATATACGCTTGAACCGATTTCGCTTTGGCCTGCGCCAGGTCTGTATTACCATGCCTACCTTGGTATTTGCTTATGTCACGGAGCTGCCCAATGCTTATTGGTTGACGATTTCTGTCTTCTTTATGCTGATTCCTTTTGCGGACTATACCAAAGACCGAGTAAAGCAAAGGGTCCTTGGAACTTTGAGAGGAATTATATTTTGCATGGTCTTGTTCTTTATCTTTCGGGATATCACCCAAAGAATTGTGATTATGACCATATTCAACTTCCTGATCTATTCCGCAAATGGCTACGCGTCCATGGTCTCTTATATCACTTGTTCGGCCCTGGCTTTAAATGACCTAGATGCCTCTGTCAGCTTGATGCTGCTGCAGCGAGTCATTTATACCCTAGCAGGAGCAGGTATTACCATGCTAGCCAATCGATATGTCTTCCCATTGAAAAAGCCGATCGCAGCAGAAGTGGTAAGAAGTAAGCTAGAAGAGCTGAAATTCTCCATGCATGAGGAGATTCCCTATATTCAGGACCTTTCTGAGAAACTTCACAGAACCAATGAATGTGTGATCAAGGCTTATATGCTAGGCATTGCATTGACTCGTTATACTTCAGAAGCAGAAGCGGAGGGTTTTCTTCATTCCTATATGATGGAGATGGTAGAAACGATTAAGACCAAGATTGATCCGGGGGACAAAACGGCTTTGCCAGGAAAATAAAAAAATGGTTGCAATAGAATATGAATTGTGATATTATTAGTGAGCTGTTCAGTTGACCATGTGCAGATTGGTTTTGAATAGCACAGACGCATCATAAATTAGATTTTAAGTATGTAATAATAACATAGGCTGAGAGGTGAAACACAATGAGACAAGCAATCCATCCAGATTATTATCAGGCAACAGTAACTTGCAACTGCGGTAATACCTTTACCGTTGGTTCTACTAAGGAAAGCATCCACGTAGAAATCTGTTCTAAGTGCCATCCATTCTACACAGGACAGCAGAAGGCTGCACAGGCACGTGGACGTATTGATAAGTTCAATCGTAAATACGGAATTACTCAGTAATCGATTAACTAGACAAATGAAGGTTGAGATCATTAGTATCTCAACCTTTTTCGCTTTATAGAAATAATTTATCTAAGAAAAGAACAAGGAGAGCGAACAGATGAAATATTCCGGCATTGGCGGACAAGCCGTTATGGAAGGCGTCATGATGCGCAACAAGGAAAAATATGCAGTTGCCGTTCGCAAGGAAAATGGCGAGATTGTGGTAGAACAAAAGGAATATCAGGGAATCTGCAAGGCAAAATGGGTGCAAAAGACGCCGATTATCCGAGGCATCATCAACTTTATTGATTCCATGTATTTAGGTCTGTCTACCTTGATGCTTTCCGCAAAATATATTGAAGAGGAAGAAGAAAAGACAAGCCAGGATGAGAAGAAGGAAAATATCGTATTAGGAGCGACTTTGGTATTTTCCTTGGTGATTGCGATTGTGGTATTTATGCTTTTGCCTTTCTATTTGTCCCAATTTTTAGGGAAGGTGGTAGACTCTAATGTGGTCAATTCCATTCTAGAAGCCTTGCTTCGAGTGGTGATTTTCCTGGCGTATCTGCTCTTGATTTCTAGAATGAAAGACATTCAAAGGGTCTTTATGTATCATGGAGCAGAGCACAAGTGTATTAATTGCATTGAGCATGGACTGCCTTTGACGGTGGACAATGTTAGAAGTTCCTCTAGGCAGCATAAGCGCTGTGGAACTAGCTTTTTATTTATTGTTATTATTATTTCAGTCATCTTTTTTATCTTTATACAGACAGATTCCCAGCTCATGAAGGTGGTATCTAGACTGATCTTGATTCCAGTTGTGGCAGGAGTATCCTATGAAATCCTTAGGTGGTTTGGAACAAAGGATACCAAGCTGTCCAATGCGCTAAGCAAGCCGGGGCTCAAGCTTCAGAATCTGACCACAAGAGAGCCGGATGATTCTATGATTGAGGTAGGAATCGCCTCGGTAGAAGCCGTATTTGACTGGAAAAAATACCTTGAAGACAATCCGGATTTAGCAGAAGGAGAGGACTAGTTATGACACTTCAAAATGCCTACGAATATGGCTATGAGGCCTTGCAACAAGCCAACATTCAAGATGCTAGAATCGATTCCTTTTTGCTCCTAGAGCATATATGTAAGGTGACCAAGGCAGATTATTTTATGGAGCCTGAAAAGGAGATGACCAAAGAAGAACAAGAGTCTTATCTTCAAGGCATTCAAAAAAGGTGTCAGCATATTCCCTTGCAGCATATTGTGGGAAGTCAGACTTTTTTGGGAAGAGATTTTAAGGTAAATGAAGATGTCTTAGTTCCTAGGATGGAGACCGAAGAGCTTGTGATGGAAGTGCTAAAATATGCAAAAGATGGAATGAAAGTTCTAGATCTATGCACTGGCAGCGGCTGCATCGCCATCTCCCTAAAGCTTGAGATGCCATCCTTAGAAGTGAAGGCTAGTGATATTTCCCTAAAAGCCTTGCAAGTTGCAAGAGAAAATGCCGCAAGCAATCATGCCTGCGTGGATTTTATACACAGTAATTTACTAGAGAATATTTCAGAAAAATTTGATATAATAGTTTCGAATCCGCCCTATATTCCGACGGAAGAGATTGATACTTTAATGGAAGAAGTAAGGGAGCATGAGCCCTTTATTGCATTAGATGGAGGAAGAGACGGCTTTGATTTTTATCGAAAGATTATATCCTTATCTCCACGAGCTCTAGCGAAGAAAGGCAGGCTTTTGATGGAAATTGGTCACGACCAAGGACCTGGCATATTGACCTTGCTAGAAGAAAGTGGTTATCAAGATACCTATATACGAAAGGACCTGCAAGGACTAGATCGAATTGCAGCAGGAACTTTTGTTTCACAGGATGAAGAATAGTAGAAATGAGGAATTATAGATGTTTGATCGATTAGAAGATTTGATTATTCGTTATCAGGAATTAATGAGCACATTAAGTGAACCAGATGTAGCTTCTGACCAGAATCGTTTTCGCAAATTAATGAAAGAGCAAAGCGACTTGGCACCTATTGTAGAAGCTTATCAAAAATATAAAAGTGAAAAGCAAAATATCGAAGATTCTCTAGCCATGCTAGAAGAAGAAAGCGATGAAGAGATGCGAGAACTGGCCAAGGAAGAGCTGAATGAATCCAAGGCCAATGTAGAAGCCTTAGAACAGGAACTGAAGATCCTTCTTTTGCCAAAAGATCCTAATGATGACAAAAATGTCATTATGGAAATCAGAGCAGGTACTGGTGGAGATGAAGCAGCTTTATTTGCGGCAGAAATCTATAGAATGTACATTCATTATGCAGAGAGCCGTGGCTGGAAGGTGGAGATGCTAGAATGCGAAGAAATCGGTATTGGTGGAATGAAGAGCGTCACCTTTATGATTACTGGTCAAGGGGCTTATTCCATTATGAAATACGAAAGTGGAACCCATAGAGTACAGCGTGTTCCTAAGACAGAATCAGGCGGACGTATCCATACTTCAGCAATCACGGTTGCAGTTATGCCAGAGGCAGAAGAAGTAGAAGTAGAAATCAATGAAAATGATATTCGTATTGATGTAATGAGAGCTTCTGGAAATGGTGGACAGTGTGTCAATACAACAGACTCTGCTGTTCGTTTGACCCATTATCCTACTGGAATTGTGATTTATTCTCAGACAGAAAAGTCTCAGATTCAAAATAAGGCAAAGGCATTTGCTTTGCTTCGTACCAAGCTCTATGACCTAGAACTTCAAAAGGCTCATGATGCAGAAGCTGCAGACCGTAAGAGCCAGATTGGTTCTGGAGACCGTTCAGAAAAGATTCGTACTTACAACTTCCCACAGGGACGTGTGACCGACCATAGAATCAATCTGACCCTTTACAAGCTTGGAGATATTATGAATGGAGACATTCAAGAGATCCTTGATGCATTGATTGCAGCAGACCAGGCAGCCAAATTAAGTAACCTAGAGCAGAATAATTAAGGAGGAAGGCATGAATCCAGTCTATGAAAAACTATTAAAATGTCTAGAAAGTGTTCGCAAGATTACAGATTTTGAGCCAGAGATCGCTATTATCCTAGGCTCAGGATTTGGAGATTTTGCCCAGGATTTTGAGGTAGTACAAAGAATCAGCTACAAAGAGATCGAAGGATTTCCAGTATCTACCGTCAAAGGCCATGCAGGAGAATTTATTTTCGGCTACATGGAAGAAGTTCCTGTTGTTCTGATGAATGGCAGAGTGCACTTTTATGAAGGCTATGATATGACAGATGTTGTACTGCCAACTCGCCTTATGAAAATGCTAGGAGCCAAGATTTTATTCTTGACCAATGCATCCGGAGGAATACGAGCAGACTTTTCAGCAGGAGATCTCATGATGATTACCGGACAGATTTCTTGTTTTGTGCCATCTCCACTGATTGGACCAAATATTGAAGAGCTTGGAGTTCGCTTCCCTGATATGAGCCATGTCTATGATGAAGATTTGCAGCAGGTTCTAAGAAAATCAGCAGCGAATGTAGGGGTGGAATTAAAAGAAGGAGTATATATCCAGCTGAAAGGGCCAAACTACGAGACCCCAGAGGAGATTCAGATGTGCAAGGTACTAGGTGCGGATGCCGTAGGTATGAGTACGGCTTGCGAGGCCATTGCAGCCAACCACATGGGAATGAAGATTTGTGGTATTTCTTGCATCTCCAATCTTGCAGCAGGGATTGCCAAGCACCCTCTGACCCACGAAGAAATCAAAGAGACTGCAGATCGGGTAGCACCGCAGATTAAGAAAATCATTCGTGAGAGTATCCTTAATCTTCATGCATCTTTACAGGAGGGATAAGAGTTGAATATACGTTTTTATAATGCAAAAATCTTAAAGACAAAGGCCGATGAGACTTTTGAAATTGTAGAAGGCCAGCTCTGGGTCAAGGGAAATACCATCATCTATATTGGAGATGGACAAGATCTAGATCAGGTATTTCAAGAGCGAGAAGCCATTATCTGGGATCGGGAAATTGACGCCAATGGCAATCTATTGATGCCAGGATTTAAAAATGCTCATACCCATACAGCCATGACTTTCCTTCGCTCCTTTGCAGATGATCTTCCACTGCAAAGCTGGCTATTTGATGCTGTTTTCCCAAGAGAAGACCAGCTCAAGCCAGAAGATATCTATCACTTGGATATCTTGGGAATCATGGAATATCTAACAAGTGGAATCACTTCTAATTTTGACATGTATTTCTTCCCACCGGAAAATGCCAAAGCATCTGTAGACTGTGGCTTTCGAACCGTGCAGACTTCAGGGCTGAACAATTTTGGCGGAGATACGGCCTTGATGGAAGAAAATTATAATATATGCAATAGCATGGGAGAATTATCTAGCTTTATTGTTGGATTCCATGCAGAATATACGACTTCGAAAGAGCTGATGGAAGATATTGCCAGACTGGCCAATAAGTTGCACTCACCACTCTTTGCCCACAATTCAGAGACGGCATCGGAGGTAGCAGAGTGTATCGAGCGTTATGGCAAGACTCCTACCCAAATGATGGATAGTTTGGGCATGTTTGAATATGGAGGCGGTGGATATCACTGCGTACATATGGCAGACGAAGACTTTGAAATTTTCAAAAAGCGAGGCCTATATGCCGTCACGAATCCATGCTCCAACCTAAAGCTTGCTAGCGGTATTGCACCGGTGAAGCGCTTCTTAGACGAAGGGATTTCCATGGGAATTGGAACCGATGGAGCTGCAAGCAACAATTCCTTGGATTTCTTCAAGGAAATGTATCTGACAGCTACCCTTGCCAAGGTAAGAGAGCAGGATGCTGCCTGTGTAAGTGCAGACCAGGTCCTTTATATGGCTACTGCCTCAGGAGCTCGGTTAATGGGACTTGAAGACTGTGATTGTCTAGAAGTAGGGAAGAAGGCAGACCTGATTATGCTGGATTTGCAGCAACCAAATATGCAGCCAGAGAATAATATTGTCAAAAATATTGTTTATGCAGGATCCAAGCAAAATGTAAAGATGACCATGGTCAATGGAAAGATCCTATATGAAGATATGAAATTTGATATTGGATTTGATCCAAAGGAAGTCTATGCAAAGGCAAATGAAATCATAGGTCGTATGAAGTAGGGGCAAAATATGATGAATGTAGTAATCTATACCGATGGAGCTGCAAGGGGGAACCCAGATGGCCCAGGAGGATTCGGAGCCCTATTAGAGTATGTGGATACCAAGGGCCAGCTTCATACCAAGGAACTGAGTGAAGGATATCAAAAAACCACCAATAATCGCATGGAGATGCTTGCCGTGATTCGTGGCTTGCAAGCCTTGAACTGTCCTTGCAAGGTGGATGTATACTCGGATTCCAAGTACGTTATTGATGCCTTTAACAAGGGCTGGATTGACAACTGGCTGAAAAATAACTGGGTCAAATCAGACAAAAAACCAGTGAAGAATAAAGAATTGTGGCAAGAACTTTTAGAAGTAAAAGAGCCTCATCAAGTTACCTTTCATTGGGTAAAAGGCCACGATGGACATGTGCAAAATGAAAGATGCGATGAGCTTGCGACATCAGCAGCAGATCACCACGCTGTCTTGATTGATGAGGGAGGCAGGCTGTAAGGATGAGCATTGAAATCAAAATCATCCTATGCTACCCTTGAACACAGAAGAAAATGCTACGGCATTGGAAAGATAAAAAACCATGGAGGTTATGACATCATGAAAAATTATGGAGTAAATGAACTTCGTAAAATGTTTTTAGATTTTTTTGAAAGCAAAGGTCATCTAGTGGAAAATAGTTATTCACTCGTACCACATAATGACAAATCCCTTTTGCTGATCAATGCTGGTATGGCACCACTAAAGCCATACTTTACCGGACAGGAGATTCCACCAAGGACTCGTATGGCCACTTGCCAAAAGTGCGTTAGAACCGGTGATATTGAAAATGTAGGAAAGACGGCAAGACATCTGACCTTTTTTGAAATGCTGGGTAATTTCTCTTTTGGAGATTATTTTAAAGAAGAAGCCCTAGAATGGTCTTGGGAATTCTTGACCAAGGTCATCGGTCTTGAAGAAGATCGTCTCTATCCATCTATTTATGGAGAAGATGAAGAAGCTTTCGATATCTGGACCAAGAAGATGGGGGTTCCAGCAGACAAGATCACCAGATTCTATCGTGACCCAGAGACGGGAGAATGTGATAATTTCTGGGAACATGGAGCAGGTCCATGTGGTCCATGTTCTGAAATCTATTATGATCGCGGAGAAAAATATGGCTGTAAGGATCCTAATTGCAAGGTAGGCTGTGAATGTGATCGCTTCATGGAAGTGTGGAACAATGTATTTACCCAGTTTGAGGGAGATGGCAAGGGAGGATATGAGGAACTTGCCCAGAAAAATATTGATACCGGTATGGGTCTAGAACGTCTTGCTGTGGTTGTTCAGGACGTAGATTCTGTCTTTGATATTGATACAATGAAGGCAATCCGTGATGCAATCTGTGCTATGGCAGGCAAGACCTACCAGACAGACGCAATGGATGATGTATCGATTCGCTTGATTACGGACCATATTCGCTCATCTACTTTCTTGATCTCCGACGGAGTCATGCCATCCAATGAAGGAAGAGGATATGTTCTTCGCCGCTTGATTCGACGAGCTGCAAGACATGGCCGTTTACTAGGCATTCAAGGAACCTTCCTTGCAAAGCTTTCAGAGACAGTAATTAGTGAATCTAAGGATGGTTATCCAGAATTAGAGGCCAAGAAAGAATTCATCTTCAAGGTACTGACTCAGGAAGAAGAAAAGTTCAACAAAACCATTGACCAGGGACTTGAGATTCTAAAGACCATGCAGGAGAGCTTAAAGG
>CAVJBW010000038.1:0-1778 GCA_963647625.1 Lachnospiraceae bacterium | reverse complement strand
CTATGATACCTATGGATTCCCAATTGATCTTACAGAAGAAATCCTTGAAGAAGCAGGATATTCCATTGATATGGAAGGCTTTGAAAAGGCCATGGAAGCCCAGCGTCAAATGGCAAGAAATGCCCGCAAGAAGACCAATTACATGGGAGCAGACGCTACGGTATATGAACAGATTGATCCAGCCATTACCTCTGTATTTGATGGATATAGCTCTCTAGAAAAGACGGGCAAAGTACTAGCGTTAACCACAGAAGATGAAGTCGTAGAAGCCCTATCGGATGGAGAAAAAGGAACCATTATCGTAGATCGCACCCCATTTTATGCAACCATGGGTGGTCAAAATGCAGATACTGGTATTATTACGACGAAAGATGGAAAGTTTAAAGTAGAAGATACCTGCAAGCTGGTAGGAGGCAAGATCGGCCATGTAGGTCAGGTGGTAGAAGGCATGATCAAGGTGACAGATGAGGTCATCTTAACAGTAGATGCTAAGAAACGTAGCCTGACAGCAAGAAATCATACGGCAACTCACCTTTTACAAAAAGCCCTAAGAGAGGTTCTCGGTTCTCATGTAGAGCAGGCCGGTTCTGATGTGAATGAAGATCGTCTTCGTTTTGACTTTTCTCACTTCCAGGCAATGACCAAGGAAGAAATCGCCCAGGTTGAGAAGATTGTAAATGACAAGATTGCCCAGTCAATCCAAGTAATCACCGAAGTAATGAGTCTTGAAGAGGCCAAAAAGACAGGAGCTATGGCTCTCTTTGGTGAAAAATATGGAGAGGAAGTAAGAGTGGTCAAGGTGGGAGATTTCTCCATCGAGCTTTGTGGTGGAACCCATGTGGCCAATACCAGTGAGATCAGTGCCTTCAAGATTATTTCAGAAGGTGGCGTTGCAGCAGGAGTGCGCCGTATCGAGGCCCTTACTTCAGAAGCCTTATTTGCTTACTATAACAAGTTAGAAGAACAATTATTTGATGTGGCATCTTTACTTAAGACAACACCAAAGGATGTAACGGACAAGCTCGCTCATCTACTAGAAGAAAATAAGGCACTTCAAGGAGAGATTGAGTCCTTAAAGAGCAAGGCAGCGAAGGATTCCATTGGAGATATTGATAGTCAGATTCAAGAGGTGAAGGGATATAAGTTATTGGCACTTGCAGTAGAAGGTGTTGATATGAATGGCCTTCGCGATCTTGGTGATCAGATGAAGAATAAGATTGAAAGTGGCGTTGTAGCCTTAGCTTCTAACGTAGATGGCAAGGTCAATCTTATTGTTATGGCTACGGATGATGCCATGAAATCAGGAGCTCATGCAGGTAATATTGTCAAAGCTATCGCAGGCAAAGTCGGCGGTGGCGGCGGTGGTCGTCCAAATATGGCTCAGGCTGGTGGAAAGAATCCTGCAGGAATTAATGACGCTCTAGCAGAGGTAAAATCTGTCTTAGAAGCACAACTGTCATAAAAAAATAAAAAAGCTGAAGAATCTTCTTGACATCTGATTGAAAATGCAATACAATCAATCATGTTGTCAGGAAGTTCCTGGCTTTATATAGAAGCGGACGTGGCGGAATTGGCAGACGCGCTAGATTTAGGTTCTAGTGTCCACGACGTGAGGGTTCAAGTCCCTCCGTCCGCATGTAAGGAAGGCTAAGAGATTGTACTCTTAGTCTTTTTTTGATTTTCTTTTATTGATTTTCTCTTTCTGCAAGGGTATGATAGTTCTGATGTATATAACTAACTAGGAGGACTTATAAAATGAAAATAGGAATATTAGGATA
>CAVJBW010000037.1:8328-10603 GCA_963647625.1 Lachnospiraceae bacterium | reverse complement strand
AGATAGGAGAGTAGTTATGCAGTTTCGACCATGTATCGACATTCATGCAGGTAAGGTAAAGCAGATTGTAGGAAGTTCTGTTACGGACGCTAGCATCTGCGTACAGGAGAATTTTGTTTCTGAAAAAGGCGCCGCTTCTTTTGCCCAGCTTTATAAGGAAAAGAAGATTCGTGGAGGCCACATTATTTTATTAGATAAGAAGGGAACTCTTTCTTATGAAGAAAGCAAGATGCAAGCAAAGTCTGCTCTAATGCAATATCCAGGGGGATTGCAGATCGGCGGGGGGATTACTCCCCAGACGGCTTTGGAGTTTCTTGAAGCGGGAGCTTCTCATGTAATCGTGACTTCCTATGTCTTTTGTGATGGAAAGATCAATTATGACAGATTAGAGGAAATGACGAAGCTGGTGGGAAAAGAGCGCTTGGTATTAGATGTTAGCGCTCGAAGAAAAGGCCAGGATTATTATGTGGTTACAGATCGCTGGCAGAAGTTTACAGAAGAGAAAATCAGCGAAGAGTTTTTAAGTGAGCTTAGCGCATTTGCCGATGAATTTTTGATTCATGCAGTAGATGTGGAAGGAAAAAATAGTGGGATTGAGAAGGATCTGGTACAGGCCTTGGCCTTGTGGGGAAAGATTCCTTTGACCTATGCTGGGGGCATCTCTTCGATGGAAGATATTGATACGATTTACCAAATGGGACAAGGCCGAATCAATGTGACCATTGGAAGCGCCATGGATACCTTTGGGGGACCATTAAAGTTAGATCAGGTATTAGAAAAAATAAATGGTTTTCATTAAGAAAAAGGAGTAAGAATTATGGGTAGATATTCAAGGGAAGATATTGTAAATATGGTAGCAGAGGAAGGCGTAGAATTTATCAGACTTCAGTTTACCGATATGTTTGGACAACTTAAAAATGTTGCAATTACTGCAAGTCAGCTAGAAAAAGCTTTGGATAATAAGTGTATGTTTGATGGTTCTTCCATCGATGGCTTTGTTCGAATTGAAGAGTCTGATATGTACTTGATTCCAGATCTTGAGACCTTCGAAGTATTTCCATGGAGACCACAGCAAGGCAAAGTCGCTCGAATTATATGTGATATCTATAGACCGAACAACCAGCCATTTGAAGGAGATCCAAGATATGTTTTAAGACAGGCGATTGAAGATGCGGCCAAGGATGGCTATGTCTTTAATGTAGGACCAGAGTGTGAATTTTTCCTCTTTCATACAGATGATGAGGGAAGACCTACGACGATTTCCCACGAAAGAGCAGGATATTTTGATTTAGGTCCTATTGATTTAGGGGAAAATACAAGACGTGATATGGTCTTGTCCCTAGAAGATATGGGATTTGAAATCGAGGCTTCTCATCATGAAGTGGCACCGGCTCAGCATGAGATTGATTTTAAATATGAAGAAGCCATGCACGCGGCAGACAATATCATGACCTTCAAATTAACGGTAAAGACCATAGCCAAGCGTCATGGTATGTATGCCACCTTTATGCCTAAGCCAAAAAATGATATTGCAGGCTCTGGTATGCATATTAATATGTCCTTGTTTAAGGATGGAAAGAATATCTTTGAAGACACATCGGATCCGCTTGGATTGAGTCAGGAAGCCTACTATTTTATTGGTGGCCTAATGAAGCATATCAAGGGAATGACTGCAATCACCAATCCATTGATTAATTCTTACAAGAGAATGGTCCCAGGATTTGAAGCACCAAATCATATTGCCTGGTCGGCAACCAACCGTAGTCCTTTGATTCGTATTCCAGCATCAAGAGGAGCTTCTACTAGAATCGAACTAAGAAGTCCGGATCCTACCGCCAATCCTTACCTATGCCTAGCAGTATGTCTAAAAGCAGGATTGGATGGAATCCGAAATAAGATTGAGCCACCAGCTCCTGTCAATGAAAATATCTTCGAGATGAAGGAAGAAGAACTAAAAAGTCGTGGAGTTGAGGCCTTGCCAGAGAACCTTTTGCTAGCGGTAGAAGCCTTAGAAAAGGATGAAGTGGTAAAAGAAGCCTTAGGAAGCCATATTTCCAAGAAGTATATTGAGGCAAAAAGAGCAGAATGGATGGAATATCGTAAGCAAGTAACCCAGTGGGAAGTGGAAAGATACTTATACAAATATTAGACGGTGCAATAGAAAGGAGCGCTAGATGCTAAGTGTTGTTGTAGCGTTCCCTAAGCCGGAAGTTGGAAGAAGCATCCGAAATGTTTTGATGAAAAGTGGATATGATGTGGCAGCGGTATGCACCAC
>CAVJBW010000037.1:0-8318 GCA_963647625.1 Lachnospiraceae bacterium | reverse complement strand
AGATGCAGGATCTTGAATATGGTATTTTGATTTGTGCCTATCGATTTGTGGATATGACCTGTGAAGAACTAGTCTCTTATCTGCCACCAAGCTTTGAGCTGCTTTTGGTTACTTCAAAGGAAGTATTAATTGAAGAAGGCGGCCGCAATATTGTTTCTTGTAGTTTGCCTTTGAAGGTACATGAACTATTAAGTACCTTGGAAATGATGGCCTTTGGTCTTGAACGACGTCGAAAAAAGGAAAAGTCAAGGCCGAAAAAGAGAAGTGCCCAGGAACAAGCAATCATAGACCAGGCCAAGAGTATACTGATGTCTCGTAACCAGCTAAGTGAAAGTGAGGCCCACAAATATTTGCAAAAGACAAGTATGGATGCCGGAACATCGCTAACGGAAACCGCCCAGATGGTCATCAGTCTTATGGACGGATAAAGGGAATAAAATAATTAAAATAGAAATACTAGGAGGACAAAAAAACATGTTTCAAGTAAATGAAAACTACCTAAAGCTTCCAGGAAGCTACCTATTTAGCAACATTGCCAAGAAAGTAAATGAATTTGCTAATAACAATCCAGATAAGGAAATCATCCGTCTTGGAATTGGTGATGTTACCCAGCCACTTGTGCCAGCTATTATCGAGGCCCTTCACAAGGCAGTAGATGAAATGGGATGCGCTGAGACTTTTCAAGGTTATGCACCAGACCTTGGCTATGAATTTTTAAGAAATGCCATTGTAAAAAATGATTATGAGGCAAGGGGATGTGACATTCATCCAGATGAAATCTTTGTTTCTGATGGAGCAAAGTCAGACTCTGGTAATATTCAGGAAATCTTTTCTGCAGATGCTCGCATTGCTGTATGTGACCCAGTCTATCCAGTCTATGTAGATTCCAATGTTATGGCAGGCAGAACAGGAACTTATGATCCTAAGACCGAGACCTGGAGTAATGTTATCTATATGCCAACCACCATGGAAAATAATTTTGTACCAGAATTTCCAAAGGAAACTCCTCAGCTGATTTATCTGTGCTGCCCAAATAATCCAACGGGAACCACCTTGACCAAGTCTCAACTGCAAGACTGGGTGGATTATGCCAACAAGGTAGGGGCTGTGATTATTTATGATGCAGCTTATGAAGCTTATATCTCCGAGGATGATGTGCCACATTCCATCTATGAGTGTCAGGGAGCCAAGACTTGTGCCATTGAAATCAAGAGCTTTTCCAAAAATGCTGGCTTTACCGGAGTGCGTCTTGGCTATACTGTAGTGCCAAAAGAATTGGTATGTGCTAGCAACCAGGCCTCCCTTCATGATATGTGGGCTCGTCGCCATGGAACCAAATTCAATGGAGCACCATATATTCAGCAGCGTGCAGGTGAGGCTGTTTATTCCCCAGAAGGAAAGGCACAGCTCAAAGAACAGGTGGCTTATTATATGAAGAATGCAGCTACAATTAAGCAAGGCCTGATGGATGCGGGCTATACCGTCTTTGGTGGCGTAAATGCCCCATATATCTGGCTCAAGACACCAAAGGATATGACCAGCTGGGAATTCTTCGACTACCTGCTAAATACAGCCAATGTAGTGGGAACCCCTGGTTCAGGATTTGGTCCAAGTGGAGAAGGATACTTCCGCCTGACTGCCTTTGGAACCTACGAAAATTCCCTAGCAGCCCTAGAAAGAATCAAAAAAATGTAAGACTTAATAAAAGTCTTGACCGTGACAAAAGCCAAAGTCCCTTGACCGGGGATTTTGGCTTTTCCTATTTTGGAAGCATCTTGACTTTAACACTTTAAAGTGCAATAATACAAAGGTAATTTTGAATTTTGAGAGGAAAGTTAAAATGATTTCAAAGCGTATGCAAAAGTCTTTAGAAGAGGCTATTTCAATTCGTGATATTTTTGAAGAAGGGAAAAAACTTGCAGCAATCTATGGCAAGGAAAATATTTTTGATTTTAGTATTGGCAATCCTTCGGTAGAACCACCAGCGATTGTCAATGAAACCATGAAGGAGATTCTAGATACAGAGCCACCACTAGCACTTCATGGATATCCAAGTAATGTAGGACATCCAGAGGTAAGACAGTGCGTTGCAGATTATTTAAATCATAAATATGGCACCTCCTATGAAGTCGGTCATATTGCCATGACCTCGGGAGCCGCATCCGCCATTGCACTACTGTGCAATACCCTTTTAGATGCCCAGGATGAAGTCATCACCTTTGCACCATACTTCTGGGAATATAAGAGTTATGTAGAGACTTTATATGGAGTCTTAGTTCCGGCTCTTTGCAACCAAGAGACGCTGCAGCCGGATGAAGAGACCTTCCGCGCAGCCTTTTCTGAAAAGACTCGCATTGTCCTGATCAATACACCAAACAATCCTACGGGAGCCGTTTATACCGAAGAGTCGATTCAGATGGTTTCGGATGTGCTTAGGGAAATGGAAGAGAAGTATCAGCATCCGATTTATCTGATTTCGGATGAGCCATATAGAAAGCTCTCTTATGGAATCGAGATTCCATTTATTCCAGATTATTATGATGATACCATTATCGTCTATTCTTATAGTAAGACCTTGTCTATTCCAGGAGAACGTATTGGATATGCAGCACTTTCTCCAAAGATGGCAGATGTGGAAGAAGTATTTGCAGGATTGACTGCTTCCATGCGTTATATGGGCTATGTAAATGCTCCATCCCTGCAGCAGAAGATGCTTCTTAAGTGTGTAGATGCAGCAGTAGATGTGAGTGTCTATGAGAAGAATCGCAATCTTTTATATGACAGCTTAACACAGATTGGCTATGAATGTATTCATCCAGATGGTGCTTTCTATCTCTTTATGAAGGCCTTAGAAGAGGATGATTGGGACTTTTGCCAGGAAGCAAAGAAAGAAAAGATTCTGATGGCACCAGGAAAAGCATTCTATGGACCAGGCTGGGTTCGCATTTCCTACTGCGTTCCTTATGAAACGGTAGAAAAGTCCATCCCTGCATTCAAGCGCTTATATGATCGCTATCAGGAAAAAGAGGGCCAATAAAATGGACAAAGCAAAACAGCGCTCTTCCTTTAGACATCGAAGAGATAACTTGTCAGAGCAGGTAAGGGAAGCAAATTCCTATGAGATTTGCAAGAATTTAAAGAAGCTGTTTGACTCTAAGCAAGTGGATGCCTATCTAGCCTATTATCCTTTGGGCAGCGAGGCATCCCTTGTTGCTTTTATGGAAGAAGTTTTGTTGCAGCAAAAAGAACTAGCATTGCCAAGGACTCTAGGAGAAGACATGACCTTCTATGTGATTTCCTCCCTTGACCAGGTAGAAGAGGGAAACTTTCATGTGATGGAGCCTTTACTTAGCTGCGCAGAATTTTCCTTTGCCCAGAAGCAGATTGCTGTCTTGACCCCAGGGCTATGCTTTGATGAGAGTGGCTATCGTATGGGCTATGGAAAGGGCTATTACGACCGTTTCTTTGCCCAGCATCCAGGCCTGCTCAAGGTAGGCATTGCCTTTGAAGAGCAGATCGCAAAAGAAGTCATAACAGATTCTCATGATGTCCCTCTGGACTATCTTATTACAGAAAAAAGAATCATAGAAATCTTGTAACAGATTCCTATAGGCCAAAGCACTTTGCTATTGAGGTCGTATGGAATTTAGACAATAAAAATGCAGCAGGACCTTTCTTCGGTCCTTGCTGCATTTTCTTTTAAATATTACCTTACTTTTTGTTATATCCAGCACGTTTTCTTAAGGTAGGATCTAGAATTCTCTTGCGGATACGAAGAGATTCTGGAGTAACCTCAAGCAGTTCGTCCGTGTCAATGAAGTCGATGGCCTGTTCTAGACTAAGAATTCTAGGTGGAACCAAGGTCAAAGCTTCATCAGCAGAGGAAGTACGAGTGTTGGTTAAGTGCTTCTTCTTGCAGACATTGAGTTCAATATCTTCGGCACGAGAGCACTGACCAATGACCATACCGCCATAGACTTTCTCACCAGGTCCAATAAATAAGGTTCCACGGTCCTGGGCAGAGAATAAACCATAAGTTACGGAAACACCAGTTTCAAAGGCGATGAGGGAACCAGTCTTACGATAAGCGATCTCACCTTTGTATGGCTCATAGCCTTCAAACATGGTATTGATGATACCATTACCCTTGGTGTCGGTAAGGAATTCTCCACGATAACCAATGAGTCCACGAGAAGGAATCTTAAATACGAGACGGGTATATCCACCACTGATTGGAGACATATTCTGCATCTCGCCCTTACGCTGACTAAGCTTTTCAATGACAGCTCCGGTAAATTCATCAGGCACGTCGATGTAAGCCGTTTCCATTGGCTCAAGACGCTTGCCATTTTCATCTTCCTTATATAATACCTCAGCCTTACTAACTGCAAATTCATAGCCTTCACGGCGCATATTTTCAATTAAAACGGACAGATGAAGCTCTCCACGTCCTGATACCTTAAAGCTGTCTGTACTGTCGGTTTCTTCGACACGAAGGGATACGTCTGTATTTAACTCGCTTAAGAGACGATCCTTAAGGTGACGAGAAGTAACGAACTTACCTTCCTGTCCTGCAAATGGAGAATCATTTACAATAAAGTTCATTGACAAGGTTGGCTCAGAAATCTTCTGGAATGGAATAGGCTCAGGGTTTTCAGGAGCGCAGATGGTATCTCCAATATGAATATCTGCAATACCGGATACCGCAACAATGGCACCAATCTGAGCTTCATTGACCTCTACCTTATTTAATCCATCGAATTCGTAGAGTTTATTGATACGAACCTTCTTTTGCTTGTCTGGGTCATGATGGTTGACAACAACAGCTTCCTGATTCACTTTGAGAGAACCATTGTCTACTTTTCCGATTCCGATACGTCCTACATATTCGTTGTAGTCGATGGTGGAAATCAGCACCTGAGTATTGGCATCTGGATCTCCGGTTGGTGCAGGGATATAGTCGATGATGGTTTCAAACAAAGGAACCATATCCTTGCGCTCGTCATTGAGGTCCTTCATGGCATATCCATCACGAGCAGAAGCATAGATGAATGGGCAGTCAAGCTGCTCGTCAGAAGCGTCAAGGTCCATAAATAGTTCTAGAACGTCATCAATAACATCATCAGGACGAGCTTCCGGACGGTCAATCTTGTTGATACATACAATAACTGGCAGGTCTAGGGCCAAAGCCTTCATAAGAACGAACTTGGTCTGTGGCATCGCACCTTCAAAGGCATCTACAACTAATACAACACCGTCAACCATCTTGAGAACACGCTCTACTTCTCCACCAAAGTCTGCATGTCCAGGGGTGTCAATGATATTGATTTTGGTATCTTTGTAAAATACAGCTGTATTTTTGGAAAGAATGGTAATACCACGCTCACGTTCGATGTCATTAGAGTCCATGACACGTTCTTGAACTTCCTGGTTGGCACGAAATACACCACTTTGTTTTAAAAGTTCATCTACTAAGGTTGTCTTACCATGGTCTACATGGGCAATAATCGCAATATTACGAATATCCTCTCTTGATGTTTGCATAAATAAGCCTTCTTTCTATTAAATGGAAATAAAATAACTTGTTACTTGTTTTTCTTACGCACTAATGAGTCATTATAACAATAAAAAGAAAGGTGTGCAAGAAAAAGCAGAAATATTTGCAATATAAGAATGTTTGTGGTATCTTAAGTTGTAATTCTGATAAAAAGTGATATCCGTAAGGAGGAGCTTAGTATGAGTGAATATGACAATATTACGGTTTACTATGGCGAAGGCCGGGGCAAGACCCAGGTCGCTTTAGGCAAGGCAGTAGAGGCAGCGAGCCGTGGTATTAGCACTGACTTTATTCAGTTTTTTAAAGGAACGAATGAGTTTCATGCAGAGTATTTTACCAGGATGGAGCCAGAGCTGAAATATTTTCGATTTCAGAGAAATCACAAGAATTATAATGAGCTTTCCCCACATGAGAAGGAAGAGGAAAGCATGAATATGAAAAATGGAATCAACTTTGCCAAGAAGGTGATGTCCACGAGAAGCTGTGAACTTCTGATTTTGGACGAGTTTTTAGGGCTTGTTCATAGTGGATTAATAAGCGAAGAAGAAGTGATCAGTCTGTTTGATGCCAAGCCACAGGATGTAAGCTTAGTTCTTACCGGCAGATATTTAGATGATATTATAAGGAAGGCAGCAACAGATATTTACAATATTACAGTTGAGTAGTAGTATTGTTTGAGACAATGGATTCAAGAATATTTAGGAGGAAATGGAAATGTCAATTTTTAAGGGCGCAGGTATTGCAATCGTCACACCAATGAAAGACAATCTCGAGGTAAACTATGACAAGCTCGAAGAGATTATCGAAATGCAGATTGCCGGCGGCACAGACTGTATCGTAATTGCAGGAACAACCGGTGAAGGATCAACACTTACAATGGAAGAACATAAGAAGGTCATCAAGGCCGCTGTTGACTTTACCAAGAAGCGTATTCCAGTTGTTGCAGGTACAGGTTCTAATTGCACTCAGACTGCAGTAGAGCTTTCCCTTGATGCCCAGGAGGCAGGAGTTGACGGAGTATTAGTAGTAACTCCTTATTATAATAAAGCAACACAAAATGGACTGATTAAGCACTATTCTCAGATTGCTGATAGCATCAAGCTTCCTATTATTATGTACAATGTACCTTCTCGTACAGGATGCAATATCCTTCCAGAGACAGCAGCTACCCTATTCAATAGCAAGGAAAATATCGTGGGAATGAAGGATGCAACAGGTAATATTGAGCAGGGCGTACATACCATGGCTTTGACAGATGGTAAGCTTGAGATGTATTCCGGTAATGACGACCAGGTCATCCCATTGATGTCTGTTGGTGGACTCGGTGTCATCTCTGTTCTTTCCAACATTGCTCCAACTTATGTTCATGATATGTGCACAAGTTTCTTAGAAGGAGATACCAAAAAGGCAATGGAAATGCAGCTTAAGGCATATCCATTGATTAAGCAGTTGTTCTGCGAAGTAAATCCAATTCCAGTAAAGGCAGCAATGAACCTTATGGGAATGAATGTAGGAAGTCTTCGTATGCCACTTACAGAGCTTGAAGAAGGTCATGTGGATGCTTTGAAGGCAGCTATGAAAGACTTTGGCTTAAAGCTTGCCTAAGTTCTTTGCCTAGACGGAGGAAGATAGAAGATGACTAGAGTGATTATGCATGGTTGCAATGGCCATATGGGTCAGGTAATTACACAGCTATGTGAACAGGATGAAGAAGTAGAAATCGTAGCAGGAGTAGATATCTCAGATCATATTGAGAATTCTTACCCAGTATTTGCATCTATGAGCCAGTGTGATGTTGAGGCGGATGTGGTCATTGATTTTGCATCAACAAAGGCAATCGATGGTCTGTTAGATGCTTGCGCGAAGAAGAAGCTTCCTGTAATTGTATGTACCACAGGCTTGTCAAAGGAACAAGAAGACAAGGTCAAGGAGACCTCTAAGCAGGTTGCAGTCTTAAAGTCTGCCAATATGTCCCTTGGAATCAACACCTTGATGGAACTTTTGAAACAGGCAGCAACAGTGCTTTGCGGCGCCGGATTTGATTGCGAAATCGTAGAGAGACATCACAATCAGAAGCTGGATGCACCAAGTGGAACGGCTCTTGCCTTAGCAGATAGTGTAAATGAAGGTCTGACCGAGCATTATGACTACAAATTTGACCGCTCTCAGGAGCGCAAGAAGCGTGACAAGAAGGAAATCGGTATTTCAGCAGTTCGTGGAGGAAATATTGTAGGTCAGCACGAAGTGATTTTTGCTGGGCCGGATGAAGTCATTGAATTTCATCATACGGCTTATTCGAAAGGAGTATTTGGCAAGGGTGCGATTGAAGCTGCCAAGTACTTGAAGGATCAAGGACCAGGTCTTTATGACATGAGCCATGTAATTAAGAATCAATAAATAGTAAGGAAAGATTACAAAAAAGTGTTGTTACTTAAGGAAACAGCACTTTTTTTATGTTAAAATAGAAAGGTAATCGTTAACCGATATTTCAGTAATAGAGACGATAGGAGCTTTCATATGGGGAAAGAATTTGAAGTAGATAATGAACGATATCTAAAGACTTTGTCAAAACAGTTTCCAACAATTGCAGCAGCAGCAACAGAGATTATCAACCTGTCTGCAATCTTGAATCTGCCGAAGGGAACAGAACACTTTTTGACAGATATTCATGGAGAATATGAGCAGTTTCAGCATGTGCTTAAAAATGGATCTGGGGCGATTCGCCGCAAGATTGAAGATGAATTTGGCAATTCCTTATCCG
>CAVJBW010000036.1:0-11125 GCA_963647625.1 Lachnospiraceae bacterium | reverse complement strand
CCTTTAAGCAATTGCTTCTAGAAGTGATCAGTATGGTATCTACGAGAGCAGAGTTTGATGAAATCGACTTTAACTGTGATGTATCGGAGAATGTACCAGACAAGCTCTATGGAGACCGTATTCGATTAAGACAGGTACTGATCAATCTGATTACCAATGCAGCCAAATATACGGATGAAGGAAGTGTAAAGCTATCGGTATTTAGCAAGATACATGATGGCATGGTTCATCTGCTGATTTCTGTTAAGGATACGGGAATCGGTATTCGAGAGGAAGACTTAGAGAAACTGACAGAGAGATTTTCTAGGTTGGATGAAAAACGCAATCATTCCGTAGAAGGAACAGGAATCGGCCTTAGCCTTGTTACGGGCATCTTGGAACTTATGGATTCTGAGCTTCGAGTTGTCAGCAAGTATGGAGAGGGTAGTGAGTTCTACTTTGAAATCGAGCAAAAGGTAATGGGCGAAGAGCCTATTGGCAGCCTGTTTACAGATCTAGCTTCCATGGATGAAAATGAATATCAGGCTCTATTTACAGCACCA
This sequence comes from Lachnospiraceae bacterium, assembly GCA_963647625.1. Taxonomy (GTDB): domain Bacteria; phylum Bacillota; class Clostridia; order Lachnospirales; family Lachnospiraceae; genus Eubacterium_C. Next base: position 10,583 of record CAVJBW010000036.1, on the reverse strand, counting down.
GATGCCAAAGTCTTAGTAGTAGATGACAATGCCATGAATCTGGTTGTATTTGAGGAGTTACTAGAAGAGACTCTCCTTCAGATTGACAAGGCCTCTTCTGGAGTCATGGCCCTAGATAAAACAGCAAAAACAAAATATGATATTATTTTTATGGATCATATGATGCCAGAGATGGATGGGGTAGAAGCCTTCCATAAGATTCGCAGCCAGACAAATGGCAAGAATCAAAAGACACCAATGATTGTCCTTACCGCCAATGCCATTAAGGGAGCCAAGGAAGAATATGAAAAGATTGGATTTGATGACTTTATTTCCAAACCAATTGAACCAGAGATTCTAGAAGGCAAGATTCTTTCTTATCTAGACCCAGACAAGGTCAAGAAAAATGAAGCTAGTAGTAGAAAAAGGGAAGAAGAAAGCAAGTTGCCAGTGATTGCAGGCGTGGATGTGCCATTTGGTGTAAGCCATACAGGTGGCATAAAGAGTTATATGGCAGTATTGAAGCAATTCGTCAGCGTGGCAGATCAGGAATTGCAAGAGCTGATGGCCTTTGCACAAAAGGTAAAGGAAGATCCTGAAAATAGTGATGCCATGAAGGAATATCGCATAAAAGTTCATGCCATGAAGGCCTCTGCCAATGTCATGGGAGCCTTTCAGACATATGGTCTTGCAGCCATGTTAGAGGGCTTCGCTTCCAAAGAAAATGCCCAGGGCATCTTAGATCTGTCCCCATACTTCTTTGAGCAGTGGAAAGATCTAAAGGAGGAAGTAAAAGAGGCCTTGCCAAAGCAAGAGAAGAAGGTAGATAAGCCGGATGAAAAGACCATCTCTTCCCTCTTACATTTGCTAGAGACGAGCATGCATTCTTATGATATTAAAAATGCAGATGATATCATGAATAAGCTAAATGCTTACTCGTGGACAGAAGAAGAGGTTGTAACTATAGAAAAAATGAAGACAGCAGTAGCCAATCTCGATGCTGATGAGGTGACTAGGCTGTGTAAAGAATTGATGAAATAAAAGAGGTAAAGCATGAGTAAAGAAGTTGATTTTTTGTTTCTTGCACAGGGAGAGACGTCCTTTTTGATGCACTCTCTCATGGAGGGACTAGCTAGTCAAGGGTTCAAGACGGACAAGTGCCATATCGCACTAAAGCAACTGCAAGAACTAGGTGAACTTCCCAAATTTTTTGTGGTAGATGCCCAGGTGCTTCTAGCCAATGCGGAAGCTAGGGTTTACTTGTATGACCGGTGCATAGAAAGCAACCGTAAGATTATCTTGAGTGGTTATGGAGAGGAACTTAAAAGTCTATATGACATCAGCGTGACCAATGTATTTGCGCAAAGTTTTGAAAGACCCATAAATAATCATCAGGTCATACAAAGACTGACAGAACTAGTCCTAGAATATGAACAAAAGGATTACAAGAAAAATATTTTGGTAATCGATGATTCTCCAAGCTTTCTAAGGCTGATGTCTCAGTGGCTAGAAGTAGAATATAATGTAAATGTATGCCCTTCGGCATCGGCAGCTTTTCATATGATTGAAACCAACAAGCCAGATTTGATCTTGCTTGACTATGAGATGCCAATCTGCAATGGGGCCCAGTTCTTACAGATGCTTCGAAGTGAAATTTCTACCAAAGACATCCCCGTGATGTTTTTGACTTCCAAGGATGATCGGCAGACTGTCAAGTCCTTGCTCGCATTAAAGCCACAAGGATATTTGCTGAAGAATCAGTCCAAAGAAAATACCTTACATGCAATCGCTGAGTTTTTTATTAAGGAGCAAATGAAATAAATGGCGACAATAGGATTTTTAATATGCCTGATGATATCAATCGGTGTATTGATCGTTATGGCAACGAAGAACTACGAAAATATTAATATCTATGACTGGACCATTATGCTGACCATTCCAGTGATTCTGTTGGCATATTGGCTAAAATCCAGAGTAACAACGCCAGAGGCGGCAGAGCTTGCCTTTTGCTTTCTTTATCTAGATAGCACCTTGCTGATTATGGTAACGATTTTTGCCATGCTTCATTCCTTTGGAGTCAATGTGAAGGCAGTATTCAAGGTCTTAGGCTATGGAGGCGGATTTGTCCATGCCTTTATCGTATGGTTTTGCTTTAACAGTGACCTTTACTATCGCACCATGGAAGTAAGCGAGACGATAGCAGGTAGCGTTACCAAGATGACATCCGGTCCTTTAAAGGTGGTGCATATCGTCTACCTTTTGATTATGTTTGTCTTGATTGTTGTGACCTTACTGATCGCTTATGTAAAAAAAGGCACGCATTCTAGAAGAATCCTGCACAACTACACTCTAGTAGCAGCCATTGCATTAGTGGTATATGCCATTGAGTCCCTTGTAGACGTGAATTTTTCTTACTTGCCTTACTTGTATGTATTCTCTACTCTGATTATTGCCATTAATTATGACCATCGTCATATGCATGATATTGCCTGTATCGTCTCCCAACAACAAAAATATTATTCCAAACGTGGCTATGTAGCTCTTGACCTTCGCCAAAGATTTATGAGCTGTAATGAGAAGGCATTTGAATTTGTACCAGCTCTCAAAGAACAGCGTGTGGATGAAAAATTGCCGACAGGAGAGCGTTTTTTCTCAGATATGATCTTTCTTTTCCAAAAGGATGGAACCTATATCAATAAGTATCCGGTAGGCGAGAAGACCTATGTCTGTGAAGTCTCTGAGATTTCCGTGCGAAAAGGTGGTAAGATACAGGGATTTTTGTTTGATTTTCGTGATGCGACAGAGGAGCAAAAGACCTTAGATGTCATGACTTCTTACAATGAGACCTTGTATGATGAGATCGAAAAGAAAACAGAAAATATCATCAGTATCCAGCAAAAGATCACCGTGGGAATGGCGAATATTATTGAAAACCGAGACAACAATACCGGTGGCCATGTTAAGAGAACGAGTGATGTAATCCAAATTATCGTAGATGAAATCAGATCCTCTTATGAGTCTGTGATTTCGGAAGAACTAGCAGAGAGCATTGTCAGGGCGGCTCCTATGCACGACCTTGGAAAGATTTCAATTGATTCCAATATTCTATGCAAACCAGGTCGTCTTACCGATGAGGAATATGATATCATGAAGACCCATTCTACCAAGAGTGGAGAGATGGTTCATATTCTGCTTGATGGGGTAGAAGAACCAAGCTTTGTGCAGGTTGCCTTTAATATTGCCCGCTACCATCATGAACGCTGGGATGGTGGTGGATATCCAGATGGGCTTGTAGGAAGCATGATTCCCCTAGAAGCTAGAATCATGTCCGTAGCAGATGTCTATGATGCCTTAGTCAGTGAGCGTTGCTACAAGAAACCTATGAGTTTTCAGCAGGCTAGTGAGATTATGTGCCAGGGAATGGGAAGTCAGTTTGACCCTAATATGAAAAAGATTTTCCTGAATTGCCGAGAGAAACTAGAGGCATATTATCGTAAGAATGCCTAGAGGATATTGACACAGCCTACTATTTTATGATAAAAATAGAAGGCTAAAGAAGGGAAAATGTATATGAATAAAAAGTATGATGTAATAATCATCGGTGCTGGCCCAGGAGGAATCTTTGCGGCTTATGAACTGATGAAAAATGATGAAAATTTAAACGTAGCTGTATTTGAAAGTGGCAATCCATTAGCGAAGCGTACTTGCCCTATTGATGGAGACAAGATTACTTCTTGTATCAATTGCAAGACCTGCTCCATCATGAGTGGATTCGGCGGAGCCGGTGCTTTCTCTGATGGTAAGTACAATATCACCAATGATTTTGGTGGTACCTTGCATGAGTATATTGGCCAGGCCAAAGCTATTGAGCTCATGGAATATGTAGACAAGATCAATCTTGCTTATGGCGGCGAGGGAACCAAGCTTTATTCTACAGCAGGAACCGGAATCAAGAAGCTTTGCATGCAGAGCAAACTAAAGCTTTTAGATGCTTCCGTGCGCCACTTAGGAACGGATATTAACTATGTCGTATTAGAGAATCTATATGCTGAGTTGAAAGACCAGGTAGATTTTTACTTTAACAATCCGGTGGAATCCTTAGAAGTGATAGATGATAACTACATCATCCATGCACAAGATGGCACCTATGAAAGTAATCAGTGCATTATCTCTGTAGGACGAAGCGGCAGCAAATGGATGGAGAAGGTCTGTCAGGACCTAGATATTGAAACCAGCTCTAATCGTGTGGATATCGGTGTCCGTGTGGAACTTGCAGCAGAGATCTTCTCTCACCTTACCGATGAATTGTATGAAAGCAAGATCGTCTATCGTACGGAAAAGTTCGAAGATAAGGTCAGAACTTTCTGTATGAATCCAAAGGGTAGCGTGGTAAATGAAAATACCAACGGTATCATCACCGTCAATGGCCATAGCTATGAAGATCCACAGAAGCAGACAGGCAATACCAACTTTGCCCTCCTTGTTGCAAAACATTTCTCAGAACCATTCAAGGACAGTAATGGATATGGAGAAAGCATTGCCCGCCTATCAAACATGTTAGGTGGAGGCGTAATTGTACAGCGTTTTGGCGATTTGACCAGAGGACGAAGAAGTACCAAGAAGCGTATCGAAGAGAACTTTGTCATTCCAACCTTGCAGGCAGAGCCTGGAGACTTAAGCCTGGTTCTTCCAAAGCGTATCCTAGACGGTATCATCGAGATGATTTATGCCCTAGACAAGATTGCGCCAGGTACCGCCAATGACGATACCTTACTCTATGGAGTAGAAGTAAAGTTCTACAATATGGAAGTAAAGGTAGATGAGAATCTAGAAAGTAAATATAAGGGACTCTATATCATCGGAGATGGTAGTGGCGTCACCCATTCTCTCTCTCATGCTTCTGCAAGTGGAGTTCATGTAGCGAGAAAGATTACACAAAAGTAAGAAATGCGAATCAGATAAGAGAAAGGAAGTTTTATTTTAGGTAAAACTTCCTTTTTTGTATGGTATAATATGACTAAAAAAAGACCTTCTAAAAGAAGATCTTAAATGCACACACTGTGCTGCTGGATAAAACCAGTGAGGTGAGTTTACTTTTTAAGAAATATTACGAAGTACTAGCAGAGGGAATAAGACATTTTAAAGAAGCGAAAGGAGGCCTAGATACTATGAGTGAAGCAGTAGAAGAATATGCAAGAGAATATGCAAGAGAATATGCACAGGATTGCGTGGATGAGCAACTCTTGAAGAACGTGAAAAGCCTTATGAAAAGCATGCATATTACCTTAGAGCAAGCAATTAACGCATTGGGGATCTCGGGAAACTCCAAGGACTATATCCTTTCCCAGATGAAGTAGTAGAATAAAAGGTATTTGAGGGGGAGTTATTATGAGAGTGGAACAGATCACCTATTTTTTGAGTGTGGCAGAGCATGGCAATATTACGGCGGCTGCAAAGGCACTTTTTATATCACAGCCAGCCTTAAGCAAGCAGATTGCTTTGCTAGAACAAGAAATTGGGCTGCCATTATTTGAACGTCAAGCCAGGGGAGTTGTGCTTACCCAGGCTGGAGTCCAGTTTCGCAAGGATTTGCAAAATATTTTAAAAGAGCTTGAAAATGCCAAGAAGAATGCAGTTCTTGCAGGACGAGCACAAAAGCCTTTGCTGAATATTGGCTGCTTCGATGGGGCCTATGCAGATGACTTTCTTCCCTATGTTTATGAATATCTACAAAGCGCAGCCTCAGACCTCAAACTAGTGATTCATAAGTGCAATTTTCTAGAAGGTCATGAGTATATCGAAAAAGGGAAGATTGATCTATGGCTGACCCTAGGTCCGTCCTGGCCGGACAAGGAAGGCTATTTAAAAAAGAAAATAGCCTGGAGAAAGGGCGCTTTGGTCTATTCTAAGAAGCTGAAGGCTGGTCACAAGGAACATCCATCTTGGGAAGATTTCAAGGATGAGACTTGCATTTTGGTGAAAAAGTCTCAGAGCCCGGAGATGTTTCGCCATACCCTAGATACCATGGAGCTGATCCATCTAGACGAGGGAACCATTGAAGTCGTAGAAAATATAGGAACACAGATCAGTTATGTCAAGCTAGGGCGAGGATATTGCTTTTTATCCGAAAATGTCATACAAGGCAGCAAGGATCTTAGGTGCATTCCTCTTCCAGGGGAACGAGGGATTGATGTCGTTGCTGTATGGTCAGAAAAAAATGATAGGGTAACAAGGCTCATGGAGGCTTATTCGGCATAATATTATAAGAAAGAAATGAAAAAAGACTGTCTATTCATAACTACAGGTTATGGGTGGATAGTTTTTTTGCATTTGTGAAGAAAATGTGAACAATCTATAATGAACTTACAGAGCCCGCATAGGGTTCGACAACAAAAAAGGAGGTTTTTTATGAGAAGGAAAAAATTAGTAACAGCACTGATTGCAGTAGCAGCCTGTCTCACATTTACGGGTGTAGCAGCACCTTCCACTGTGACAACAACGGCTCAGGCAGCAGGATTTACTGGTGTGAAGAAGATTTCAGCTACCAACTATCAGTACTACAAGAATGGGAAGAAAGCAACAAGTACCACTGGCATCATCAAGTACAAGAGCAATTGGTGGTATATCAAGAAGGGCAAAGTTGCCTTAAGCTATACCGGAGTTGCAAAAAGCACTAGCGGTAAATGGATCTATGTCAAGAAGGGTAAAGCAGACTTTAGCTATACAGGACTTGCGAAAAATACCAGCGGTAAGTGGCTGTATGTCAAGAAGGGTAAAGCAGACTTTACCTATAATGGACTTGTCAAAAATGCCAATGGCAAGTGGCTAGTTCAAAATGGTAAGGTAACCATGAAGTACAACGGGGCTTATATGGACAAGAACGGCAAAGGTTATATTATCGTAAATAGCAAAGTCGATACGAATCAGATCGCAGATCTTGATTATCTTAATGCAAAGCAAAATACAGTACAGTATTTTGATTATTCCAAGAGGATCGCTGCTTTGATGGATGACTATCCAGTGGTTCCTCAAGCAGCCAAGATTGGTATTGCAGCAGCCGATGAGAAGGGAGCTTCCGGTGTTGTCCTCACAGCAGCCAAAGCTTCAGAAGGGGATTATTATCTCAATGCCTATGTAGCAGGAAATAAGATTACCTTGACAGCAACAGGGGAAACTAAGATCGCTTCTGCAGTCAGCAGCAATGAGAATAGTAATATTGCCCTTGCAAATGGAATCGTTACATTTACACCTGCAACGATTGACGCAGACAATCCAGTAGATGAAATCATCACAGTAACCATGTCAGATGGTACAGAATATCGCGTACATACAGTCAATGAGATGCTTCCAGGAATGGATATCACAGGAGCTGGTGTAAAGGATTCTGATGCTGGTGTCTATACATTTACTCTTGATCACTTCTTCCTACGTGTCAATACTAAGGGAGAGTTAGTATACTATCGTTATATTCCACAAGAAGAAGTAACCGTAGATTCCCGCGGAGCAGTCTGCGAGAATATGGCAGAGAACTTTGCAGCACAAGATGCCATTGATGGAAGCCGCTACTATACAGCATTTATCGAGCTTGAGCCTACCTATAGAAATGCAATGGGTGGATTCTCTAGTGGATATTATCTTGTAATGGATAAGAACTATGTAGATATCGATCAGGCAACCTTAGAAGCAAATAAGGATGCAAAGCACTATCATGGACAAGGCTATCTAGACCAGCATGAATTCTTAGTACTTGGCAAAGATCATTATATCAACCTTAGCTATACCCCAATACTTGCAGACAATTTGCCAAAGACCGTAAAGGGACTTAATGGTGGCAACACTGCCTATGTATGGGTTGGTATTATTCAAGAAGTAAAGAATGGAAAGGTCATCAAGGAAATCAATACTGGTGATTATCCACTTCTATATGATTCGGCAGTAGAGTCTATTAATTACAGTGAAAGTACACTAGCAGGTGTTGCAACAACAGCAGGACAGACAGCGGTTGAAAACAATTTTGCAGCAGGTGTAAAGGATTATGTTCACGTTAATAGTGTAGATTATACTTTAGATTCCAAAGGAAACACTGACAAGATCTTAGTATCTATGCGTGACCAGAGTGCGGTTTACCAATTTGATTTTGATACAGGAGCGATCGAATGGATCCTTGGTGGTAAAGCTTCTACTTTGAAGGGATATGAAGCTTATACAACGACCCGTAAGGACGACAATGGAGTTGAATTTGCAGCCTTGACCTTTGGTCAGCATTTTGCTCGCTATACAAATAAGGATGAGAAGGGACAGATCACTGGAAATACAGAGATTAGCTTGTTTGATAACCAGACAGGAATCGGACCATTCTTGACCTCTCCAACTTATCCAGGAGCAGCTACCACCAAGACTCGTACCTTTGAAGTTAATATCAATGAAAAGAAAAATACCGCAAAGGTATGCAATGTTATCAATGGAACAGACCTGACAGATCAAAATGGAAAGTATCATATCGCTAGCCACTGTGGAAGTGTGCAATATGACAATGCTACCTCCGTAACCATCGGATGGGGATTGCACGGCGTCATCGATAATATTCCAGCAACGGTTCCAGATGCTGTAAGAAAGGGATTAGATACCAACTATCCAGAGATTTCCTTAAAGCAGGGATGCCGTCCGGTATTTACCGACTATAATATGGTTACAGGAACCATTTCCTTTGAACTGACACCAGTGAGAAATACACTGAATATGTCTACTCCAGATGCATTATTCTCTTATAGAACTTATAAGAATGCAAACTAATTAAAATAAAATAAATCACCCCAATCTGCATCTAGCAGGTTGGGGTGATTTATTTTGTGTGGAACTAAAAGCTTAGCTTCCACTTTCATTACCAAACTATTTCAAACAAATTATCGATTCGAAGCCACGTTTGTTTTGCCTTCAATGGTTTCGTTCTCGCTTTCAATAACTTCTTTATTTCTTTCTAAGAAGCCTTCAAGATTTTCTTTCTTGTAGTTAATATAGCCACGCTTTACATGTGGATGTGCGCTCCAGAGTTCGTCTGCCTTAGCATCCCAGCTATTTGCATAGTCCTGACATTTTTCTGTCAGATGTTCTACGGTCTCAGGAGACTGTAGGTCAGTAGACTTTGCACCAGACTTGTGAACCATTTCCTGAAGCTTTTCAGGATTCTCAAGCATTGGGCAAGGCTTTAACATATTGTCATTAAATGGCTGACCATCACGATAAGCCATAAATAAAGGCTGCTTCAAGCACTCAAGAAGAGTATTTTCACGGATGTTAGCTCCTGAATAATGAATGAATACGCAAGGTTCTGCATCTCCATTTGCATTGATGTGGAAGTAGTTACGTCCACCAGCGATACATCCACCTACGAATTCTCCATCATTCTGGAAGTCCATAAGCATAATTGGCTTACCACCTTCAAAGGCACGAACTTCACGAAGACGATTGTAGATATAAACACGCTGTTCTGGAGTTAATAACAATTCGGTATCTGCTTCATTTCCAACTGGCATATAGTGGAAATACCAAGCATAACGACATCCATGGTCAATCATTAAGTCAAAGAACTCATCAGAAGTAACAGCATCTAAGTTCTTTCTGGTATAACATACAGAACATCCGTAGAAGAGGCCATACTTTCTCATAAGGTCCATGGCATTAAGAACCTTCTGGAAGATTCCATCGCCGCGGCGACCGTCATTGGCTTCTTCAAATCCTTCAAGACTCAAAGAGAAGGAAAGGTTACCAACCTTTTGTACTTCTTTACAGAATTCTTCGTCAATCAAAGTTCCATTGGTATAACTATGGAAAGCAACATCACGATGCTTCTTGCATAATCTCAAGATGTCATCTTTACGTACTAGAGGCTCTCCACCAGTGAACATGTATAAGTAAACACCAAGTTCCTTACCCTGTGTTACGATAGAATCCATCTCTTCGTAGGTAAGATTTAATTTGTAGCCATATTCAGCTGCCCAACATCCAGTACAACGAAGGTTACATGCACTTGTAGGGTCCATAAGGATCAACCAAGGAATATTGCAGTTGTGTACGTCTCTGTTGTGACGAATCATCTTGGTGCCATTAAAAGCAGCTTCGAAACCAAGATTTAAAGCTGTCATCTTGGCAACATTTGGATCTAATTCATCAAGAAGCTTGTTGACGAACTTATTCCATTTATGGTCTGGGTTGGTAATTACATTCTTGGCACCTTCAAAGGCTTCGTTGGTAAAGTTGTCGCCCATGAATTTCTTTGCAAGGTCAACAATCTGAAGAAGTCCCTTTTCTCTGTCTTTGTTTAAACGCTTTAATGCTACATCAATTGCAGCAGAGAAGGCTTTTCTTTGCATTGCGTGTGTAATCTTTGCCATAACTTAATTTCTCCTCTCAATCCTCATAACGAATAGACCGTCATAGTCTATTGTTACTTCACAGTTCATTAGATAAAAAAATCACGTGTTAGATAAACAACACCTGTTGATTTTTTGACTACTGTATATTATAATTCCTTTTGCGATGGAATCAACCGTCAATTATTAATTTTTTTGTAAGGTTTCCAACATAATTAGGGGAATGTGTTGGGT
>CAVJBW010000035.1:6453-11143 GCA_963647625.1 Lachnospiraceae bacterium | reverse complement strand
ATATTACTTCTTAGTTTTCATAGATGTCTAGGTAAGTCTTGGTATCATCTTGATTCTTTTCCACGGTTCTATAGACATCAAAGTCCCAAAAGACGCGCCATTGATTCTTCTCCTTGTTCCAAGGCGTGATCTCAATTCGATAGCCCGCCTCTTGTAGTTCCTTTAAAAGTTCTTCTGGCAAATCCTTTGGTGCATGAATCACACAAGGATATACCTTGCATTTTACTCCCTGGTAGATGCTGCGAAGTACCACATCTGCTGTAAATACTTCTACATCTGTCTCCGGCTTAATCTGTGATGGTGGAACAATATTATACTGACTCATATGACACCTCCTAAATCTCAATTGGCCCTGCATCTAGTGACTCTGTGATGGTCACTTCTTTTTTCACCACTCCATTGACTTCAATGGTATAACTGCCACACTCTAGCTGGTCGAACTTAAACTCACCAAAGTAATCTGTCTTCTGCTCTAGCACTACACCTTCTCCGCTCAATACCACGTCGGCCCCTTCTACGATATCTTCCTCATGTAAGATGCAACCTGTAATGAAGTTCTTCGTATAGCGGTAGAGATTCTTATAATAGACATGAGGCTTAGACTGTAGCGATGGACGAAGCTGTTCTAGATTCTCCTTTTGAATCATTTCTTGCATTTCTTCTTCCGTTATCATGAAATGTTTCAGTGCCTCTGTTGGACAGGAATGGGCGCACCTAGGCTTACCAGGCTCCATATTAGAATCTAAGATATGGGCGCACATGGTGCACTTTTGCGCAACATTCAATTCCTCATTCCAGCTCATGGCATGATATGGGCAATGATTAACCAGGTCTTTATTGCCTCTCGCCTTATTCGGATCAATTAGTACCACCCCATCCTTACGGCGATAGACCTGATTTGGATAGGCCTTGATACATTCTGCATTTTCACAATGCTGACATGGCTTTACCAGATAACAGGCATCAATACGTGGTGCCTGGCCTCTGACCTTTTGGGTGGTTTCTATCCAATTGGCATGGTGGCGAGTCATAGACTCGGTATAAGGCTTCCAGTCGTTGCCTACATGTTCGTCCATGCAGGCCATACGACAGTTGTTACAGTTAAAACATAGGGCTAAATCGATTACCAGATAATGTTGTTTTAAAGACATTATTTTTGGCCTCCTTTCCACTGAGCACCTGAGAATTTCCAAGCTTTTTCCGTCCAAACCATCTCCTGACAATCAGGATCTGTATAATACTGGCCTTCCTTGATGGTCGCTCCAATAGGCACATTGGCTGGCTGATTCCAGTTGGCCTTTTCTTCGGCTCCTCCATGATTCTTATCCAGAGGAAGTTCCTTCCAGTCTTTTAGTTCTGCTCGGTCCCATTTTTCAATTTCTACCAGACAATGCTCTGTTGCCATACCGGTTGCATACTTAGACATCATTCGAGATGGGGTCAAAATATTGATGCATCCTCCTCGGTCTACAGAATGTCCTGGTTCTCCTAGTGGCTTGTATTCGGCTGAAGATTCGTAGCAATGACAAGTTCCCTGTGGCACACGTTCTGTTACCTGGGCTGCAAAGATGACGGCTCCTCTTTCGTTATAAGCTTTTACCAGGTCTTTGTCCTTGATTCCTCTTTCCTGGGCATCCTTTGGATTGATACGCATGATCCAGTACCAGAATCCATCCACATAGATTCTATGGTCTTCAATATCCTGAACAAAGGAATCCTTTCCATCTCCCTGGGTATGGAAAGAGAATCTTGGATGAGGGGACAATACTGCTAGTGGATATTTCTTGATACGCTCTGTATGATGGCCCTCCCAAGATGGAATATACATAGGCATCAATGGTCTTTCTGTATCGTCAGTATCATAATGGCCGAAACGCTTCAAGGAATTAGAGACAAATTCAATCTTGCCGGACTGGGTCTGCAATCCCTCCTGATCCACTAGATCTCCTGGTCGAAATCTTGAGATCCAGCCTCTCGTATCCTGAGGCCTTCCTTCTGCAAACCAGCGAAAAGCTGGAGCCGATGGTGCCTTGTTGTCCAATGGAACAATAAAATATCCTTTTTCAAAGAACTTTTCCCAGCTAACAACCTTTGGCAAATCAGAGGCATAGAACATCTGCTTTACCCAGCCAAGCTCCGTCTTTCCTTCTGAGAAGACATCTCCCACATGAAGGCGATCACAGATGGCATGGAAGATCTCATAATCAGACATGGATTCTCCAAGGGGTTCAATACATTTCTTTTGTAAGGTAATCACGCGGTAGTTGGCCTGGTTGTGGGAATCTGGATTATATCCTGAGTTCGAAGCCCATTCTCCAATATCCCATCGTTCAAAGTTGGTACATGCTGGCAGGATAATATCTGCAAATGGCACTTCACCTTCAAACCAAATGGACTGGCTTACTACAAATGGCAATCTCTTGGTACGGTACATTCTTGCATAACGGTCTCCCTGACCCATGGTTCCAATATGGGAGCCGCCATATTTGTAAAGCATCTGGATGCGGCTGTATCCGTTGGCCGGATATTCATACTTGTGGAACTGCTGCTCTTGGGAATCTCCGACGAATCCTCGTCCATACCACTCTACATGATCATCTAGGATACATTCTGGAAGGCGCATACGATCGAGATGGACACCTGCTGCCGTTGAAAGATTCGATGTCATAGGCTTAGAATCTACTCCGTTGAACATACGATAAGCGAGAACGGCTCCTGCTGCAGAGTTTTGTGCATCTCCGCCGATTCCTCCATCGGCATAGCCTGGGAAGTAAAAGTCAGAATCTACCGGTACCCCTTGGGTCGTCGAATAAATATTGATTCCTGGCTTTCCAAGACCTTGCATGGTAATCAGGGCGATCATGGTTCTCGACCAGTCCATACCAATTGGTGATCTACAACAGCCTCCCCAGCCGCCGAGTCCACCTGCAGCAAGCATGGTCTTGTTTTTTGCCCACTCTCTTGCCAGGGCACGAATATCATAAGCTGGAATCTTACATTCTTCACTGGCCCAATCTGCAGACTTCGGGATACCATCTGTCTTTCCTAGAACATAGTCTGCCCACTCTTCAAAGCCTTCTGCATGGGTTGCCACATATTCCTTGTCATAGGTTCCTTCTACTAGCCAGGTATGAGCAATTCCTAGGGCCAAGGCAGCGTCGGTTCCTAGCTGTGGTGAGAACCATTTGCCACCATAGAGCTGATTGGTATGATTGTAATAAGGATCAATAAAGACCATTTTCACTCCTAGCTCTTTGAGCCAGCGGCGGCGAATGGTACTTTCAAAGGCTCCATAGATACCATTGTTGGTCTCAGGGTCAGAGGACCAAAATACCATCATTTCACAATTTTGTAAGCAATCTTCTAGTAGGTCTGTCTGCTCTGGATTCCCTAATCTTGCAGTAAATCCATACATATGGGTCGCACCCCAATGCCAGCCTTCCCAAGAGTCTGGGTTGTGATCTGCATAGGTCAGTCCCACTGCATTCATAAAGCGGAACAAGGTAGAATGTCGATATCCAACGGTTCCCCACAAGTGGTGGGAGGATGGCTCGATTACCATAGCTCCAGGTCCATACTCTCTTTTGATTCTTCGAATCTCATTACAGACAATATCTAGCGCTTCATCCCAGCTGATTCTTTCATAGCCAGAAATTCCTCGATTTTCTTCATGACGATCTCCATTTGGATCAAAGTCTACTCGTTTCATTGGATAGAGATTGCGACGATCCGAATAAATCATTGACTTAAACTGCTGGGTAACCGGTGTTACCGTAGTCTTTCTAGGTGGTGTAAAGACGCGGCCTCGAGCTTTGATTTCCCAGCCTTTTGCATCATCGTCATCTAGGTCCATAGGGGTCACACGAACGATTTTGTCCTTTTCTTCATCTACATAGACGAAGACGGGACCACCTGTTGTCATCATGGTTTTTTTTGCAAGTTCTGCCATATCCTCTTCTCCTTTGTCTATTTAGGTCTTCCTATATCCATTTTTAGGAACTTTCCTTGTTTTTGTCACTTTTATTATAAGGCCTATGGCTTTGACTTGTTTTCTTGTTTATTTTGACTACTATTCAGATATGGAATAAACGTATTTTGTTGGTATACCACATGGATTTTTCTTTTTTACCTTGCAAAATGCACAAAAGCAGGTGGATCTAATAGGATCTACCTGCTTTTGTTTGTATGATTTTATTTTCTTTTTACTCTCCTAAGAGCCTGAATTCCTAGGAAGCTATAGATTTTCAAAGTCTAGTCCATGCTGCCTTAAGAATACCTGAGTCATATGATCCCAAGAGCGATCTACTTGATGATCCATGGTAAAGGTTCTATGGGCAACTGCAGGCGTGCAGGTCAGGACCTGGTTCTGTCTGCGAAAGTTCATATAGAGTCCTCCATAATCATCTACCGATAGCTTTTCATCAATGGCCAGAATCGTCTTGGCCAAATTCTCTGGTGATAGCTTCAAGACAATCTGATAAGAATGTACCAGACTAAAATCCTTAAAATAAGAGGCAAAAGAAGATTGCAAGTAAGAAAATGGCAGACAATCATATCCCTCTAGCTGCTCTTTAATTTCTTCCCTAGTCTTTCTCAGACTTTCATTGATATGACCATCAATGCTATAAGTTGCTAGAGAATAGACTGTGGCCTCTTCTAGTAAAAAGTTGTGAAATGTAGAATCTTGTAA
>CAVJBW010000035.1:0-6443 GCA_963647625.1 Lachnospiraceae bacterium | reverse complement strand
GGCTTTTAAAAAATCACTTTCTTTTACCAGCTGTAATGCTACCATCTTCTCCTCCTACTTCAATCTGGATTATTTTTTAATCTTTACTTTGTAACTTACTTTGTATTTTTTATTTTCCTTAGAAGTTGCCGTTACCTTAATGGTCTTTCCCTTGCCTGCTTTTTTGGCCTTTAGCTTGCCATCTGCACTAATGGATGCATATTTTTTGTTGCTCACAGACCAGGTCACCTTCTTGTTGGTTCCATTGGTCGTTGCCTTAAAGGTATAAGTCTTACCCACTTTGATCTTGGCTGTCTTCTTGGTTAAGGATACCTTGCTTACATATTTGCCATAGGTGACTACAAGCTTGTGATTTGCCTTCACTGCAGTAAAAGCACAGTTGTAAGTCTTGATCTTATTCGCTGCGCTGTAGGTCTTTAGCACTTTGCCATCCAAGGTAACCTTGGCAATATAGCTACCTGATGCTGCCTTTACTGCCACCTTAATGGTTTCTCCTTGAACATAATTAGAACCTGTTGTAATGGTTCCATTTCCAAGACCGGACTTACTCGTTGTAATATTGCAATAAGCACTGCTTGCAAGATCTGCAGACATTACTTTGATGCGCATGATATTATCTTCTTCCTCATAATAAGAATATACAGAATAAATCTTTGATCCTACTACTGCTCCTGAAATGCTATCTTTGATGACTTCACCATTAAAATTCAAATCAGCTGATGTCACCTGTCCATTCTTGGTATTTAGGTACAAGGTATCACCATATCCATCAAAGGAGATGCCGCTAATTACGAGTCCATCTTTATATAGACCTAGGATTCCTGTCATATCATCCCAATCAGATTGGTCTTCATCCTCATAAGCCAGGTCAATCTTACTCTTACGAATCAGTTGTGGCAAGGTGGCAAATTTGCTACAAGTTTTCTTGGCAATATCATAGCAATAGACCTCTCTAGATAGGGTGCCATCTTCTTTGCCTAAGGCATAATAGACTTTTCCATTCATTGCCACTGCCTGTCCACCATAGGATGCTTTTGGCAGGGTAGCTACTTTCATCTTACTAGCCTTCCAGGTAGATGCCTGATTCAGACTTCCGGCATAGATGGTATCTAGGGCATTTGACTTGATTACCTCATCGTCTGGATTTACCTCACCATATCCACCAATCCAATAAAAGCTGCCATCATAGACGACCATGCTAGCCTCTGGAGCTGCGATAAATGGAACTTCCTCATCCTTTTGTCCATAGCTGTCATAGTAGATTTTCCAGCTGTCATTGGCCATATCATATCCTGCTAAGAGATAATTGTCACTATATAATGACTTGATATGCAATACTTCATAGAAAATTCCCTGGTCATAGGATGCTCCTACAACCTCTTTAATTGCTACTGTCTTGGCTTCTCTATCGCTCAAGTTCCATTCGGATTGATAATCATAGGATTCTAGCGCCATCTGACCACTTGTAATCAGATAATAATTCGAAGCTTCGCCATACTCGCCATATTCATCATACTCATCTACTTCATCCTCAGATGGATCAAAGGCATATAAAGAACCGGTACTATCATAGAATAGGGCATCCTGGGCGCTATTTACAAAGTTCGGAACTTCTTCATATACATCTCCCTCTTCATCGTAGGTCATTTGAGTTTCCATGGTTCCATCTTCTGTAAAATAGCTAGTCCCCTTTACCAAATAAGTGGCATAAGAAGCCTTCACTCCTGCTGATGTAACAAGCTTAATCTGTAGATATTTTCCTTTGAGCTGGTCTCCTTTTACGGTAATTGACTGATCACTCCAGGTGATATCACTAGGAGAAATGGCCGTTTCTTTTTGCTCTGTTTGATTTAAGTCCACATAAGACAAGCTTCCCTTGTCCTGTCCAAATCCACTACCTGTAATGGTGAGAGACTTGCTGACTGTATCCAACTTAACTTGGGAGATCACAGCCTTATGTCTTGTCTGATTGGTATAACCTGCAAAATCAATCTTGCCTCCAGTAGAAACCTCATAGTCACTTCCTGTGAGATTTCCTCGAATCATCTGGCATAGTTCCTTTCCACTAGCTTGTGGATTGGTGGATGCAAGCATCGCTACTGCTCCTGCAACTACTGGTGTCGCCATGGAGGTTCCGGAATACAAATCATACTGTCCATAATTACTGATGACTGGGCTATCTCCCTTTTCATCATAGGTAAGCAAAGACTTGGTAATAGCCATGGATTCAAGATTTACCGTTATATCTTCTGTTCCCACAGCCGAAATCAAAATTCCCATACCTGCAGAGTAGTCGCTGCCTGCTTCCTTTACCTCATCTGCCGAATAAGGATTGATATAATCTGTTGCAGATACCGAGTTGAAATTCTTCCAGATATCATTGTAGCTAGCATCGGTAAGGAAGGTGCTAGAACGAGCATCCTCTTCCTCTGAGGCATCCTTTAAGGATAAGCTGCCTTCGGTTTTGTAAAGGAAATCTCCCACAGAGCCGATTACCAAACCTCCCTTGCCCGTTTTGATCTTGTATAGGATATTGGCATTGGAGTTATCTACATCTTCTCGATTATTTACTGGGAAGACCAACATATATTGTTTTCCTACCGTTGGATTTTTGATGGTCCACTGCAAGGTCTTATCATCTCCGGATAAGGTACCCTCGTCTGTAATTTCCAAAGACATGTTGGCCTTGTCATCATCCGTCTTTAAAACGGCTGCTCCAAAGGTTTGTGCCTCAGCGCCAGTATCTGAATTGCTTAAAGTTACACTATTGTCTGTAATCGTTTCTGTTCCAAGGATTTCTCCGTAGGTCTGGGTGGTCACTTCTAGCTGGTCCTTTCCATAAATATATGGCAGGTAGTTGTCATAGCTCACGCTAGAGACAATATTGGTTCCTGGGGCTACCACGTCTGTATTCTTTTTACCATAGTTTGAATAAGATGCAATCTGACCTGCTTCGTTACTTGCTGCTACCGTAATGGCATAATCTGATTCCACATTTGCCGGACTTGCATCACTATAATCAATATTATCGGAGTCATTGCCTGCTGCAATACAAGAGACAATGCCATACTTTTCTCCCACTTCATCAATGAGTTTTTCTATGGTTTCACAGCGAACACTAGCTCCAAGGGAGCAGTTGATAGCCTTGATATTAATGCCATTTGCACAGGCCTTATCTACATAATACCAAGCATTTAAAATATCCGCCAAATTTCCACTGCCTTCTTCATCTAGCACCTTAATTGCCATAAGCTTGATATTATTTGCCTTGCTAGCAACTCCAGCAATTCCATCGGTATCTGCCTTGGCCGCTATGATTCCTGCACAGTGGCTGCCATGTCCATTATCATCGAGTGGATACTTATCCTGATTGACAAAGTCATATCCACAGGTTCCTGCAAGAATAGAGCTGCTTAAAGGATTCTTCCACATGACGTCCTTCAATTCAGTATGGTTGTAGTTGATTCCGGTATCAATCACTGCAACAACTACATCCTCTGCACTCGTTGATGGTGTATAGCTATCCCATACCTGATCGATATTGATTTCGTCTAGATAATACTGGGTACTTTTATAGGAATCTGATAAGGTATCCGTTGCTGCCTGTGTATGGAAAATATAGTTTGGCTCTGCTACTTCTACAGAAGAATTGTCAGACAGCTTATCTACGAGCTGTTCTGTGGAATACTGATTAGAAGCAATCACGCTGGCCACCAAGCCATCTGTGGCATCTTCTTCTCCATAAATCACAGTATCTTGAATCTCATAAGAAGAACCTAGAGACTTTTTCAATATCTGCTTTTGATCTGATAAGGTTGCATCTACCTTGTCTTGAATCTCTTGTTTTTCTGCCTTTGAAGTGGTGGTAGATTCCATAGCCTGACCAAAAGAATCCCCTGTTTTTACTCCACTTGCCTTGCTATCATCGGCCTCTACTTTCCCCTCCTTGTAGATGACCACAACTTCTCCTTCCACATAGGAAGCATCCTCTTGCTTATCACTTGTATCAGCACTTACCTCTGCTTCTTTGGCAAACATTGTAGCTGGAAATAGACTCGTTGCCATGAAAGCCGACAAAAGCACCGTCAAAACTTTCTTTTTCATAAAAAACTCCTTTCCGTAGCAAACTACTTACTACAAGGTAAGTATATCAGACTTCTACGAAAAGGAGAAAAAATTTTCTATTTATTTTGTACTTCGTGTTATTTTGTATTGAGTGCTCGCATGGAATTCAAGATTGCAATCACTGCCACTCCAACATCTGCAAATACTGCCTCCCACATATTGGCAATTCCAAGGGCTCCAAGCAGCAAGACTAAGACTTTTACCCCTATGGCAAAGACCACATTTTCTCTCACAATACGCTGGGTCTTTCTTGCAATGCCTACTACCATGGAAATCTTTCTTATATCATCATCCATCAGAACAATATCTGCTGCCTCAATGGCTGCATCGGAACCTAAAGAACCCATGGCAATTCCCACATCTGCTCGCATCAGTACCGGAGCATCATTAATACCATCGCCTACAAAGCCGAGCTTGCCTTCTTCCTTTAGTTCTTCTAAAAGACCTTCTACTTTCTCTACCTTGTCTGCTGGAAGAAGCTGGGCAAAGGCCTGACTCATATGAAGCTCTTCCTTGACATATTGAGCTACTTCCTGGCGATCTCCTGTCAGCATCACCGTCTTGCTAACGCCTGCTTGATAGAGTCTGTCAATGGCTTCTTTGGCGCCTTCTTTGATTACATCAGAAATCACAATGCTTCCTGCAAAGACCTGATCATAGGCAATATAGATTACGGTTCCTACGGTATCATTGGCCTCATAAGAGATTCCATGTCTTTCCATCATCTTCAAGTTGCCAAGGCAAAGCTTCTTTCCTTCATATAGGACTTCCAATCCACACCCTGCCACTTCAACCTGCCCGGATACTAGATTTTGATCAACCTTTCCCTCATAAGCCTCTAGAATAGAGCGGGCAATAGGATGAGCACTGGATGCTTCTCCATATGCAGCTAGCTTTAATAAGCTCTCCTTGGTATAAGGACTCGCTGGTCGAATGTCCGTTACGGAAAATTCTCCCCTCGTCAAAGTTCCCGTCTTGTCAAAGACCATGGTCTTTAGATTGGCTGCTGCTTCAAGATAATTACTTCCCTTTACCAAAATTCCCTTCTTCGATGCAGCTCCAATTCCTCCAAAGAATCCTAGTGGCACGGAAATCACAAGGGCGCAAGGGCAAGAAACAATCAAAAAGATGCAGGCTCTTTGAATCCAGCTTGTCCAATATCCTCCCAAGATTAGAGGAGGTAAAAAGGCCAAAATAACCGCTCCAATAGTAACAATTGGGGTATAATATCTGGCAAATCTAGTAATAAAATTCTCCATTCTAGACTTTTTATTACTAGCATTTTCCACCAAGTCCAAGATCCTAGCAACGGTAGAATCTTCGTATTCCTTGCTAGTCTTGATGGTAAGGACTCCATCTCCATTGACGCATCCACTGATGACTTCGTCTCCTGACTTGGCTTTTCGTGGTACAGACTCTCCTGTTAAGGCAGCGGTATCAATAAAGGATTCTCCTTCTATTACCTGACCATCTAGGGGAATTTTTTCTCCTGCACGAACCAATATCAGATCTCCTACATGAACCTCTTCAGGATCGACTTCTTGAATGGAGCCATCTGCTGCCACTAGATTGGCATATTCCGGAGCTATGCTCATCATCTCTGTGATGGATGCTCTAGACTTGGAGACGGCGCAGCTCTGGAAGAGTTCTCCTACCTGATAAAATAGCATGACAGCTACGCCCTCTGAAAATTCTCCTGTTCCAAAGGCAGCAAATGTAGCTACCATCATCAGAAAATATTCATTGAATACCTGTCCATGGCGAATGCTTTTAAAGGAACGAATGACAACATCATATCCTACAATGACATAAGGAACTGCAAAGAATGCTCCACAAAGAAGAAGTGGCACAGCCTCTAACAGATTGATCTTATCAAGAACAAATAAAATCCCATAGACCACTCCTGCAACAATAATTCTTTTTAGATCCTTCTTTTGTTTCTTTGTCATAGAATCACCTGCCTTTTAGCGAATGACCTCAAAATCACTTTCAATCTTACGGCCTGTCTTAATGGCCTCTTCTAAGATTTCTTCGAATCTGTCATCTTGCGCTTCTAAGATAAATTTCTGTGTCATAAAGTTCACTGTTGCATCTGTAACTCCATCAATTTTTTTAATTGCAGCTTCTACCTTTGCTGCACAATCTGCACAATCAATTTCACATTTAAATTTCTTTTTCATCTTTCTTTACCTTCCTTTATTATTTCTAAAATCTTATGTAATACTTATTCATTGATATGTTCCATACCTAGATCTAGAATGGTCTCTACATGAGCATCCGCTAGGGTATAATAGACGACTTGACCTTCTCTTCGGTTC
>CAVJBW010000034.1:0-11191 GCA_963647625.1 Lachnospiraceae bacterium | reverse complement strand
ATCTTCTTATTTGCAATATTTGTCATAGGTAGTAAAGAAACTATTGGATGTATAATCTTCTCCCGTAACCAAAGAAATCTCCTCCCAGGTATCTTGATTTAGTTTGGTAGAGACCTGGTCTAAATAGGTATGATATTCACTTTCAAAGGTCTTGGTCTTTCTTTCCTTTGCAATTAACTGCTTATTTTCCTTGGTCTCTTCTTTGAGATAATGATCGACGCAGTAGATAAAATAATATCCCTGATCCGTTTCAATATCATAAGCAATCTCATCATCATCTAAGTCATAGGCGGCTTCTTCTACCTTTTCAGGCAAGTCACCCCTTCGAACCTTCAGGTTGATCTGGTCTTTTTCATTGTAGCTTGCTGCTACGGACTCAAAGTCAGAGCCTGATTTTAGCTTTTTCTTTACCTGCTTGGCCTTCTTTGCATCGCTTACAACGATTTGCTGAATCTCCATGACGCGAGCTTCATTATCCGAAACTTCTTCACTAACCTCCTTGGTTAAGAAAGAATATAATTGATTGGCCAAGGCATAGTCTTCATACATTTCTGCTAGGTCACTTTCAGAAATCTTGGTATAGTCCTTTTCCGCAGCATTGAGGGAATCATAATATTCCTTGGCTGCCTTTTCAATATTCGACTGCATCTGTTCATCTATGGACAAATCCTTTTCCTTGGCCAGCTTGGCCATAGCAGTGGTCTGGGCTAGTTGAGATAGGGTCATGTCCTTGATATAGGTCTCAAAGGATGTCGCCTTGTCTTCTTGACTCGTAACATCTACCTGGTACATTTTCCCATAGATATTTTGATAATTGAGCAGGTAGACTCGCGCCATTGATACGCTACAGGCCTCTCCATCAATTTTAAATACGGTCTCATTGCTTCCAGAACCCTTAGCCGCATCCTTGCTAACACTACTAGAGCAAGCACATGTTGCACCTGCTAGCATCGCAGTTAGTAAAATCATTAGTAATTTCTTTTTCATCTTCTACACTCCAAATGTGATACTTCCTATACTTCAAGGATCAGATAGCGTCCATCCGCAATGGCGAATACTTCCTGGGCTTGTTTCAAATCCTCTAAGCTCATCTGGGCAATATCTACCCCTTCCTCTTCAAAATAGGCCTGTACTTCCTTGATATTATTTACCACCACTGCAAAGCAGTCGCTTAAAAATTCATCTGCTTCTTCTAAGTCAAAGGCAATTTCTTCTGGCAATAATTGAAGCTGATGATCTAAAAAAGTCTGCAATACTTCTTTGTCATATGTCATATGCTTTCCTACTTTCTTTTTTCATATCTTTCATCATAGTATGAACGGATGGGAATTACAAGTCTATCCCCTGATGTTTTAATTCCTGATAGACTCTAGCAATAGGCAAGCCTACCACATTGTAATAATCTCCAGAAATACTCTTGATAAATTTCTTACCAAAGATTTCCTGAATGCCATAGCCCCCTGCCTTGTCATAAGGAGCCTTGGTTGCAATATAATCCTGGATCTCCTGATGGGTTAGGTCATACAATTCCACCTGGGTCTTTTCTGCAAAGGAAAGCTGCCCCTGGGGCGATAAAATAGCAACTCCCGTATATACATCATGGCATTTTCCTGAAAGCATCTGAATCATTGCTCTTGCATCCTCTTCATCCCTTGGCTTTCCTAGGATCTTGCCATCCTTGGTAACGATGGTATCTGCTGCCAAGATTATAGCATCTTGATCCTTTATTTTTTCTGACACTTCTAGGGCTTTTTGGTAGGCTAGATTTTTTACAATTTCCTCTGGCTCACTTCCATGGATCACTTCTTCTCCTACTGCCTTTATAATTTCAAATTCCACACCTAGTTCTCTTAAAAGTTCCTTTCTTCTAGGGGAACCGGAGGCTAGTATCATTCTCATGTTAGACTCCTTTCATCTAGGGATATCTCTTTTCCTAAGGAGAAAGAATATAAGATCTTTTCTTTCACCTTTTTCCCTGTGGCCCTCTCTAGGGCTTTTTTGTAATTATCGAGCTGTCCGCCATAGCGATCAATCAGCTCCTTTGGGCTTGATACTCGGTCTGTCTTGTAATCAAGTACCACAAGCTGCCCGTCTTCTTCCCAAAATACATCAATAATTCCCTGCATCAATACAAGCTCCTGGCTATCAACATGGCCAATTTTGGGAAATTCCTTTACCTCCTTGGCTTGCAAGCCTAGGACAAAGGGCTGTTCTTTCAAAAGCGTTCCTTTTAGGGCTGCCTGATGCATTCGATAACAGGATAAAGAATCGAAGAATTGGCACAGCCCCTTCATATTGAGCCTAGAAGCATCTTCCTTTTGCATGCGGCCACTCTTTACAAATTCTTCTTTTAGTTCGTGCAATAATTGATTTCTCTCCTTGTGCCAGGTAGGATCTAAGTTCTCATATCCTGCATAATCCCTAGAAAAGTCCACAAGCTCTAAGTAGCGATGCATGGCCGTTCCCATAAGAGCTCCTAGATTCTCCTCTTTTACTTCCTGAATAAACGTAGGAATATAAACTTCTGCCTCTTCTTGTTCTAGTTGATAGTCCATTCGAGGAGGCTCTATATTATCCTGTGAGGCTTTTTCAATATCTAAATGTTTCAAATCCGAGACGGATACCTTGGTAGGAAGAAGCATGTCTCTTTCATAGGGATAGGTCCACTCTAGCTCCCTTTTAATCTCTTCTTCTAAGCTGGTAAGTGCTGGCCTCTCTAAGATCCATTTGGCATAATTGCTTTTTTCGCTCATGCTTTCGATTGGCAACAAGTCGCTTGCCTGGTAGGTGGTAACATCTACCAATTCCTTATGCTGAAATAAAATAGGTGAAAGCCAATCGAGATAATTATGTACATCAAATAGCTCTGCATACAAAGGGGTATCTGAGGAAAATTCATCAGAAAGCTTCTGTGCACTTTTGCAGGCTCCTGTTAAAATCAGTTTGTCTTGTGCTCTCGTACAGGCAACATATAAGACTCTTAGTTCTTCTCCTAGATTATCCCTTCTGATGATATGGGAAAAAGCTTTTTTCATAATCGTATCCGAGCGACTTCGATTTTTGATATCAAAGGACTCAATGGCAATTCCGTAATTGGTATCTTTTAGCACCACATCCCGATTGTCTGCTTCGTTAAATCTCGTTCCTAGATTGGATACAAAAACAATCGGAAATTCCAATCCTTTACTTTTGTGAATCGTCATAATATTCACTACATTTTCATTGATTTCTCCTAGATTGGCTTCTTCCATCTTGACTTTTTTGTGTTGTTCTACCTGGGTAAGATAATGCACAAAGCGATATAGGCTCTTATTGCCGGATTTTTCATACTCTGCTGCCCTTTGGGATAGTAATATCAAGTTGGCCTTCCTTTGCGTTCCCTGGGGTAGCATGGCTGCATATTCAAGATATCCGGTTTGATCATAGATCTCTTCAATCAGTTCTCGAAGGGATAGATATTCACATTTTTGCGTCAAATCCTCTAACAAGGCCAGAAAGTCTCTAAGCTTTGCTTTCAGCTCATTTTCTCCTTCTTCTCTTGCATAGTCAAAGATGCATTCGTAGAAGGAACATTCCCTGTTATGGAGCCGGATTTGAGCAAGCTCATTTTCGCTGATTCCCACAAGGGGAGAGTAAAGAACACTCGTCATTGGAATATCCTGTCTTGGATTGTCTAGCACTTTTAAAAATTCTAGCATAAATCGCACTTCTCTAGAATTAAGTAGTCCCTTGGATTCACTGCATTTCACAGGAATCGAATAATCCTCAAGCTCTTCCATATATTCTCGCACATGGCTTAGACTTCGGCTCAAAATAACAATATCCTTATAAGTGGCCTGCCTTAGTTCTTGGGTCTCTTTGTCTGTAACTAGGCTCTTTCCTACTATCTCATTTATTTTCTTCGCAATCATTCTAGCTTCTAATCGATAAGGAGACTCCTTAGACTCGTTGGTTTCTACCAAAAGCAGCTCACTTTTGAACTCATCTACCTTTTGGGAAGCTTTAAATTGACCGTCTCGAACCAGTCTTGCTTCCTGGTCATATTCGATTCCCCCTAGTTCCCTATGCATTATGTTTTCAAAAATAACATTGACAGTATCTACTACCTCATCCCTGCTTCTATAATTTTTCTTAAGTAGGATCAAGGCATTTTCATCCCTACTCTTTGTAAGCTGAAATTCCATGTATTTTTCATTAAAAAGTTCCGGCCTTGCCATGCGAAAGCGATAGATGCTTTGCTTTACATCTCCTACCATAAATAGATTAAGCGGATTGCCTGCCTTATTTTGCTTGGCAATGGCGGTCAAGATCTGCTCTTGTACATCATTACTATCTTGATATTCATCTATCATGATTTCTTCGTATCCTTCAGATAGATCCTTCGCTGCGTCGGTAATAGAATGACTCGCATCGTCACTTCGCAGGATCTTGAGCGCCAAATGTTCCACATCTGAAAAATCCAAAATACTTTTTTCTAGCTTCTTTTCTAAGAATCGGTCAGAATATACCAATGTGAGGCGGACCATCTCTTCTACCATCTTCTTACAGCCTTGGAGGGCACTTGCCTGACTTTCTATATCATAGGAGAACTCCTCCACTAACTTTTTCATTTCTTTTTTGACTTTATCACGAGCACTTTTGACCTGTTCTTTGATTTCTTTTTCTCTTTCATCCTTGATTACTTTTCTTTTTAGCGTCCCCCAGGAGAAAGCATTTAGCTGCTGCATGATTTCATAATGATCTTCTAGCTCTTCTATTCTTGCTATGTTTAACTGTTCCGCTTCGATGGTCTCTAGGTAATAGTCTGGGCCATCTGGCATCGTACATTTATTCACTAGATCAGAATAAACCTGCACCCATTGAGCTATTTTGCCTTTACAATATTCTTTTATATCTATGAGCCAATCTTGATTTTCTAGCTGCTCAGGACCTAATTCATAATTTTGAATGCATTCTTGCAAAAATTCTTTGGGATAGGCATGACTTTGGGAAAATCGATGCAATTGTAAGATCACATCTTCCATGGTATCTTCCCTTTTTCCCGGAGCATAACTTTCTACAAATTCAAGAAAAGATGGGCTTGCTTTTTCATATTCCTCTTCTAAGATTTCCTTTAAAGCTTCATCTGCAAGCAAAACCAGTTCTGGTTCTTCCCCAATACGATAGGAAGGATCTAGATCAATTAGGTGAAAATACTGATGCAAGATCTCACTGCAATAGCTATCAATGGTACAGATCTGGGCATTATAAATCAGGGATAATTGCCGGGATAAATGTTCATTTTGAGGATCTTTTTCTAGTTCCTGCATGATGAGCCCTTGTATACGCTCTCGCATCTCACCTGCTGCTGCCCTGGTAAAGGTTACAATTAAAAATTCATCAATATCAACAGGATGTTCTTGATCCATCAACTTTTGCAAGATACGCTGAGAAAGTACTGCTGTCTTTCCTGAACCGGCTGCAGCAGAAACTAATATACTCTTCCCTTTTGTTCCGATTGCCTCAAGCTGGTCTTTATTCCAATTCATGCTCTTAGTCTCCTTGTCTTGTCATTTCCTGCTCTAGCTGCATGACCCAATCGCTCTCAGCCTTTGCAAGACTTCTTTTTTTGCAGCCAGGAAGATTCTCATCAAAGCCACAGACCATTTGAAATTCACAATATTCACATGCATCCTTTTGGCTTCCCCTAATATATGGGTTGGCAGTTAACTTCCCATTTAAGATTTCATCCCCTAGCCTGGCAATTTTATATTCCACATAGTCCATAATGACCTTATAAGGATTCTCACTTGAACTTTTGATTTTATCCAAGAAGATTCCCTTGTTTTTGTGCTCATTAATAAGCTGCTCTTTCACCATCTCTTGGCTTGCTTGCAAAGGAACCTTTGTAAAGGGATCATCCACCTTGTAAGTCACGGCTTCTTGGGCAATCACCTTCTTTTCCCCGGCAAATTCTCTTTCCATCATTTCCTTGGCAACTCCAAGATAAACCGGAAGCTGAAGGGAAATTCCCTCTCTCAATTCATCCGGAGAAAAGGTGGCATTTCCAGTCTTATAATCTACGACTCGAAGATTGGCATTTTTCTCATCTTCCATCAAATCAATTCGATCGATGATTCCTTTAATCTGCACCTGTCTGCCACTATCAAGAGTTATTTTGGTGGCAGATAAGGTATCTGCTCCAGAGAATTCGGCCTCGAACTTTTCTGGATAATAGGCACTTTTTTTCAGGTCTTGTTCTATAAGCCAGATACTTCTTGCAAAGATTCTTTTCATTCTCTGAATCATATATTGGCTTCTTTTGCTTTCTTGCAAAGCCTGTTCATTGCCCTGAAGCATTCCTTCTTCAAAGCTTAGGTTAATTCGTTTTTCCTTTTCTAGCTCATCGAGTTCATCGAGACGCTTGCCATCTTCTTTCAAGCCTTTCATATAGGTTTCGAGGGCTTTGTGCAAGACATTACCAAAATCACGATTGTCAAATTCTAGGACTTCTCTTTCTTTCAGTTGCAATCCATATTCTAGAAAATAGGCAAAAGCACAAGAGGCATACTTTTCTAGTCTTGTAACACTAAGGTGCATCTTGTGTTCGTACAACTGCCTTGCAAGCTCTTGATCTAAATCCTTCTGTTCATAATAATAATCCTTGGCCCGAATAGAATTTACAAGACGCTTTTTGTATGCTTCATCTTTTAAGAAATAATCCTTCGCAGCCCATAAGACTTCGTCATCTGAAAGATGACTACTTTCTAAGGCAATCAAAAGCTCTTCGAATGTATTTTCCTTTGTTAAAATCTTCTCTTCAAATCGGCCTTGTCCCGTCTTGACCTCTAGCTTAAGAAACATCCTTTCTACCATAGAAATCAGATAGGATGCCAGCATAGCTTTTGATTTCATATCCACTTTGCTATAGGTCAAATAAAGCTTCTCTTGTGGCTTTGTTAGTGCCATATAGAGGTAGAAGCGCTGCACAAAGGATTGCTCTTTTTCTCCCGGAGAAAGTTCAATATCCTGCTTCTCAAGAACTTTTCTGTCCTGGCGAGATAAGAGTCCACCTGAAGATGCTGCCTTAGGTACTTTTCCTTCGTTCACACCAATGAAAAATACCACCTTGATGCTGCTTAGCCTACTTCTTTGCAAATCTCCAATGACTACATGGTCTACTCCTGCCGGGATCATTCCTATTTTCTGATTGGCAAATCCAGCATCTAGGATTTTGGCCAAGTCTCCTACTTTGATGGCCTCCTCTCCCATTAGATTGACGATTTGTTCAAATACCTGCATGAGACTTTGATAGACACTATCATATTCTTTTTCTAACTGACGAAAGCCCTTTTCCCTGAAATATTCCTGCCATTTGTGCAAGGTCTGAGGCATCTTTTGCTGGAGGATAAATTCATATAGGCAGCAGATTTTTTCCCTTACTGTAGTTTTGCTGCTAGAGAGGACTTGTTTGATTTGGCTCGTGGACTCTAGAAATTGTTTGCGAAGGTCATTTAAGTGGGAGAGTTCTTCTTCTGTAATCCATTTACTCTTTATGGTCCAAGGCTTTTCCCAGCTTGCATAAGAACGAATACTTCTTGCTCTTAGATAATTTTCTAGCATATAGACTTGCTCTGCTTCAAAGCCGCTATAACCACTTTTCAAATAGCGAACCACGCTTTCTGTAGAAAAGGACTGAGCTACCATATCGAGAATGCTTCGCACCACTTCTACAAATTGCATTTTGAGAAGACTTTCCTTTTGATCTAGGAAAATCGGAATCTCATATTGGTCAAAGATCTTTTGGCAATAAGGTCCGTGGCTTTCAAGATCTGCCGATATCACAGCAAAATCTCGATAGCGATAGCCTTCTCTTTTGACCATATTCTTAATCTGCTTCGCCACAAAGCGAAGTTCCTCCTTAGGATTGTCCAAGGCATGAATCTGGATATTTTTACACTCTCCTTCGTAAAGATCCGGTTTGAGACGAAATAGATTTTTTTCAAGATGAGAGAGTTCTTTTGCTAAAACGTAGCGCTTAGTTTGATTCTCCTCCATATAGATATTTTCTTCCATAGGACAAGAAACATCTAGAGCTAGACGTCTTAACTGGAGCATGGATTTGTAGGAAAGGTAAAATAAATCATCTACTTTTAGAGCTTTTTGTTCTAATATAGCCTGGTCGCAAGTAAAGGTGCAGTAGACTTTCTCGCTTAAGCTGAGGATTTCTTTTAGTACATCTAGCTGCACAGGAGTAAAGCCTGTATATCCATCTAAAAGCAAAATGCTATTTTTTACAATTGAAGAGTCCCGGATGCAGGCTGCTAGTCTAGTAAGTCGCTCTTCCGATGCCATATAATTTCTGTTTCGAAGCTGCTTTAAAAAAGCCTCATATAATAAGGCAATATCTCTTAGCTTATACCTTTCTGCATCCTTAATTTCCTTGCTAGCTAGATTCAAATCCTTTGGCGAGACCTTATATTGCATAAGCTCTGATAGAACAGACTTTAACTCATCAATAAATCCCATCTGCTTGATGTTAGAAGAAAGGACCTTTAGCCTGCTTTCTTCTTCCATGGCGACCATTCGCAGCAAGAAGCTCTTCTCCGTCTCACTGAGGATTTCTTCCGATACAATTCCTAGCTCCTCAAATATGCGATAGGTCAGTCTCTCAAAGCTTAAAACATCTATATTCAATAGAGCATGCTCTTGTTGCATCTTTACCAAATCCTTTTGGGTCTGCAAGGTAAATTGCTCTGGCACCATAACAAGATAATGCTTCTTGGGATTTGCCTTGGCTTGCTCTAAAAAATATTGATACATAAAGGTCGACTTTCCACTTCCGGCTCTGCCTAGCACCAATTGTAATGACATAAATTCTTCCCCTTCCTATACGTTAAGTCTATTGTACCATAACCAGTTTGTTTTGTACCCATTCCCATGCTTGATTCTTGCTATACAGTTGGGCTATAATTTGGTTAATTACGAAAAGAATCTAAGGTAAATGATTATGACAAAAGAAGAGATTAAGATTGCCAAAATTCATGAAAAGGCCGCCCAAAAAGAAGCCAAGATTCATGAAAAGGCACTGAAAAAAGAAGAAAAACAAAGAAAAAAAGAAATAAAGAAGCATAAGAATCTGCAAAATGATCCTAAGGCTGTTGTAAATGAACCAGCTTCTAAGCCTAGTCACCATTCCAAGAGACAGGCAAAGAAAGCCCAAAAAGAAGCTATCTTTTCCCCTTATGAAAAAGACCAGCATAGCTCAGCAAAGTGGGACAAGCTAGATAATACCGCTCATCTCTTTCCAGTAATTGCCGGAGAAGATATGACCAATGTTTATCGTATGTGCGTCGTTCTCAAAGAAGACATTGAACCCTTATATTTGGAAAAAGCCTTGCAAAAGCTTCTTCCTTGGTTCCAGAACTTCCACTCTGTCTTAAGAGCTGGGTTTTTCTGGTATTATTTTGAAGAAAATCCAAAGCGCTACCCACCAATTCGAGAAGAAAGCGAATATCCTTGCCGGTATTTTGCTCCAAATTCCAACAGAGATTATTTGTTTCGTTTAACCTATTACAAAAAAAGAATCAATCTCGAGGTCTTCCATGTATTAACTGATGGAAGCGGAGCTAGGAATTTCCTACGAGAGCTGACTTACCAATATCTCAACTTTGCCCACCCTGATCTGGTATTTCGCAATGGGCAAGGGCTTTCTAGCGAAACTTCTCTCAATACAGAAGATAGCTATGAGAAAAATTATCGTTACTACAATCTCAAGGGATACAACTCCGAGACCGCTTATCTCATCAAGGGACCTTTAATGAACGGTTCTAAAATGGGAATCCTGCGTGGCATGATGGATATTACTACTTTCAAGAAAGTAGCAAAAAAATATGGCTGTACCATTAATGAACTTGTAGTCGCTACCTTTTTCTATAGCGTTTATCATGCTTATATGAATGCTCTACCATCAAGACATCCCATTACAGCAGGAGTGCCGGTAGACCTTCGTCCTTATTTTAACTCTGATACCACTAAGAATTTCTTTGTAATGGTATCCGCTTCTTTCAAGCCGACAGAAAATAGGGAATATTCCTATGAAGAAATCATAGAAAGTACCAAGCAGTCCTTGCGCTCTCAGATCAACAAGGACCATTTAGAAGAGATTTTCTCCTTTGCCGTAGGCAATGAAAAGATGATGATTCTTCGAACCATTCCTTTATTTATCAAAAATATGGGAATTCGAGCCGCCTACAAATCAGCTGCACGAAAGAACTCTACCACAATTACCAATGTAGGTTCCTTAAAGCTAAAGGAAGATTACCAAAAATATGTAGAGGATTATTATTGCTTTCTCTCTCGCTCCTATGGGCAAGAAATCAAAGGCTGTATTTCCTCTTTCAACGACAGGCTCTCCATCTGCTTTAGCTCTAAGCTAACCGATGTTGCCATCCAGCGTTGCTTCTTTCGTAAGCTAGCAGAAGAAGGAATTGAAATTACAATAGAAAGTAATGGTGTTTATTATGGCTAAATGTATTAAATGCAATGTAATCATTGCTGACGATTCTCATATCTGTCCTTTGTGCAATCACATATTAGAGCCCATTGCTGGTCAGGAAGTAGAAAATGTCTATCCGAATATAAAAGAAAAACACAAGAAGATGAACTTTGTCATCCGCTTATACCTATTTCTTGCCCTTGTATGTGATGCTTTATTTGTCTTACTCAATTTCATGACCCATGCTCGCATTCCTTGGGCTACGATTACATCCGCTGCCTTTGTTTACGGCTTTTTGACCTTGACTATGGTAACGAATCCTCGATTTTCACTAAAGGCCAAAATGGTCTACCAGACCTTGTGGGGTGTGGTATTTATTATGGTTCTTGACTATGTCTTAGGTTTTAAAGGTTGGTCTTTTGCCTTCATCCTTCCGGCAGCCATTGTGGTATTAGATGTAATCATGTTAGTTCTCATGCTGATCAACCGGCGCTACTACCAGGAATATCTGGTCATGGAAATATTGCTTATTGTCTTGAGTGTCATTCCATTGACTTTGTACTTTATTGGTCTTACCCATATCCTTTCTGTAGCACTGCTTGCCCTAGTTGCTTCCGGAATCCTATTTGTAGGAACCTTAATTATCGGCGGACCAAAGTCCAATGCTGAACTATCAAGAAGATTTCATGTGAATTGATGGTATTAGCTTAAAGC
>CAVJBW010000033.1:4544-11229 GCA_963647625.1 Lachnospiraceae bacterium | reverse complement strand
GTTATAATACTTTGCAGAATATATTGGAGGTGTTTTGTTATGGGACTATTTTCCAACCGAAACAAAGGAAAGAATTATCATATTCCTGGGATGAATCCTGAGGATTTACTTAGAACTTTAAACAAATTCAAAGATCAATTTCCTGGCAAAGAGGTATTAGCCGAGATCTATCAGCAATCTGAAAAGGGGCTTATGGCTCTGAAACCTAAGGATTTGCAAAATGCCAAGAACAACAACTGGGAGGCAAGATCTTTATCTGCCATGGCGGTAAAGCAAAGTATCTTCCGTAAGGTTACCAATAATAATCGCAGCAAATCCACCTTTCTCTCAGAGGAAAATGAGACTATCTATCAGCTCTATCTTCATGTACAGGATATTATCTTTAAGACTGGTAATTTATCCAAAGAAGTGCGAAATGGAGAGACAGACAAACTGAAAGGACTGCTAGGAATCAAGGATCTAGCAGATAGTGAAGCATAATGTTTAACGAAGATAAAAGCTATACTTTTGATGCCCGCATTCGCTATAGCGAATCGGACGATACCGGTTATCTAACAGTGCAAGGGCTCATGGACTATTTTCAAGACTGTTCTATCTTCCATGCAGAAGATGCTGGCTATGGTGTGGACTATACCAAAGAACACCACACGGTCTGGATGGTGAACTTTTGGCAAATCATCATCAACGAACTGCCAAAGGGTGGCGAGACGGTCACGGTAGGAACCATTGCCCATGATATCAAGGGCTTTTGGGGACACCGTAATTTCTTTATGGATGGTGGCTCTAATAAGCGCTATGCCTATGGCAATTCCGTATGGTCTCATATTAATACTGAGACCTTGATTCCTGTTCGGGCCAGTCAAGAGATGAAAGATGCCTTTGGTATCGGCGAGAGGATGGACATGGACTATGCCCCTCGAAAGATCAAGGTACCTACTGACATAGAAGGAAGTCCTCTAGACCCAATCGAAGTCACCCTTCGCATGATTGATACCAATCATCATGTCAATAATGGCCAGTATATCAAGATGGCCTTTGACTGCCTGCCTCAAGATCTAAGAATCAGCCAGCTTCAAGTAGAATATAAAAAACAGGCCGTGCTAGGAGATGTTATCTATCCCGTCCTCTATCAGCTAGAAGATGGTGGCACTATGATTGCCCTAAATAGCCAGGATAAGACTTGCTACTGCGCGGTGGTCGTATATACCAGATAAGACAAAGGAACTTTTTTCAGGTTGCTATGCATCCTTTGAAAAAAGTTCCTTTTTATGTCTTATCTAGTTATTTTTTTGCATCTTTAAATTCTTTTATAATATTTCCCATCAGAGTAGTCCTGCCAAATGGAGTCATCAGATAATATCCATCCACATAAGGTGTGATCTGTTTCATGATTTCTACGCAAATGCGAATCGCAAGCTGTTCACTCTCATCTCTAGACTTTCCTACATAGAGCGAAATAATTTCTTCTGCTACATTGATTCCGCTGATTTCACTATCCATAAATCGAGCATTTTTCTCACTGACTACCGGAATCACTCCTCCTAGGATATAGGCATCAAGCTCTTCTTTGGCCCTCTTTAGGTTGTCAAAAGCCTCCTGGGTAAGTACCGGCTGTGTCAAAAATCCGATGATACCTTTTTGCATTTTCTCCTTGGCAAGACGCAGCTGCACATCAAAATTAAGAGCATTGATATTCAAGGCCCCAAACATATGAAATTCTCCTGGCAAGGCCGTTTTTCCCAAAGATTTGACAAATCCTGCCAGCTTTCTAGAGTTGAATTGATAAACGCTTTTTACTTCATCTCGCTCTGCGGTAGGGATCGGATCTCCTGTAACTAGCAGGACATTTCGAATACCTTCTGCATAGGAACCTAGCAGCAATGCCTTGGTGGCATTAAGATTACGATCCCTGCAGGTCATATGTGGCATCGCATCGAGATTGACCTCTCTTTTTATCTTGCTAGCCAGAAGGGAAGAATCCATCCTTGCCCTAGCAATAGGACAATCTGCAATTGTAATAATGTCTGCTCCAGCACCCTTTAAGTTCCAAGCCCCGCTCATAAACTTGTCCAGATTGGTATTGGCCGGAGAATCAAGCTCTACTGCAAAGACCTTCTCCCCGCTTTTTAGCTTGTTCCAAAATGGGCTTTCTAGGCGATCTTCTTCCACCTTTGGTCCTGTACTTACCTTGGTTTTCTCTCTTACAAAATCGCCATCTCCTTCTAGCGCTTTCTTTACCAGCTCCATATGATAAGGCGTGGTACCACAGCATCCACCTAGAATCTCTACGCCGCTTCTGGCAATTTCTCTCATCTGCTCTGCATAGTAGGTGGGATTGCCATCATAGAAGGTTCGGTTGTTGATGACTACTGGATAGCCCGCATTTGGCATAGCCGCCAGGGCCACCCCCTGAAGATCTAGATGATCAATCAGGGAGTGCATATGCTTGGCTCCACATACGCAGTTCATTCCAAAGGCATCAATATCCGGACTATTCTTCACCTGTTCAAGCAGCTCGTCCACCATATAGCCTTCTCTGGTATAGCCATCTGGCAAAAGGGCAAAGCTGGTAATAATATAGCTATCCGGCACTTTTCTTTTGATAAAAGCAGCCACCTCTAAGAGTCCCTCCATCGAGGCATTGGTTTCAAACAAAAAGTTCCTGGCCCCAAGCTCTAGAAAGATCTGCGCTACATATTCATATTCCTTTGCAATATCAACAGAGGCAATATCGCTTATAATAGGGCCAATATCAGCGAAAATACTTGCCTGTGCATCCACTTGCTGAATCGCACTTTGTGCATTTTCCCATGCAGATGAAATAATCTGCTGCACTTTATCTTCTTCTCCTGCAAATAGGATTCTATTTACCGCAAATGTATTGGTCTTTATTGCGTTACATCCTGCCTCAAGATACTCTTTGTGGATGTCTTGTATGACCTTGGGACTGGTAAGATTCGCCCATTCCACACTCAAGCCTACTTGGTCACTTTTTTTGGCAAAATAGGTTCCCATTCCACCATCAAATAAAAAATTTTCCCTTTTTTTCATGATCCTAATACTTCCTTTGCTACATCTACGGATGCCTTGGCATCCTTGGTATAATAATCTGCTCCAATCTCCTTGGCATATTCCGGTGTTAATACAGCTCCACCCACAAACACCTTGCAAGGATGATTGGCTTTTCTCAGTTCTTCTATGGTCTTTTTCATAGAAACCACGGTCGTGGTCATCAAGGCTGAAAGGCCAATGAGGGATACCTGCTCCTTGATGGCTACCGATACCACCTTGTCTGCTGGCACATCTCTTCCAAGATCAATGACCTGATAACCATAATTTTCCAACACAACTTTCACAATATTTTTCCCAATATCATGAATATCCCCTTCTACCGTTGCTACAATAATCTTTCCCTTTAGCAGACTGTCTCCCCCCCGCTTTGCGATCCGATCCTTGATATAATCAAATCCGGCGCAGGCTGCATTAGCGGAATTGATCAGCTGGGGAAGAAAGATTTTTTGAGCTTCATATTGTTCTCCTACCAGATCTAAGGCCGGAATCAGATCCTCATTAATCACCTCTAATTCCGTCTTGGTCTCAAGCAGGCGAATCGTCTGCTGCCTGGTCTCTTCCTTTAGGCCCTTTAATACAGCCTGCGTAATGGTCATCTCCCGAGGAGCGTCTCCGCTTTCTTTTTCCCCTTCTTGCTGGGCCGCAAATCGTTCAATATAAGCATTGCACATAGCATCTTCTCCGGATAGGGCCCGGTAGGCTGCTACGCAGTCCATAATGGCCTTGGAGTTGGGATTGATAATAGGAAAGTCAAGACCTAGATTCATGGCCTGCGTCAAAAAGCTTGTAGTAATCTGATTTCTATTTGGCAAGCCAAAAGAAATATTGCTGACACCTAGGGCGCAGTGAAGTCCTAGCTCATCATGCACTCTTCTTACCGCCATAAGGGTCTCTTTTGCCTGCTCTTGCTGGGCCGAAATCGTCAAGGTCAAGCAGTCAATAATCAGATCCTCCCTAGGAATCTCCATCTCTTCTGTTGCCTTTAAAATCTTGCTTGCAAGGTCATAACGCTTTTGGGCTGAATCTGGAATCCCCTCGTGGTCCATGGTAAGTCCGATCACGGCTGCTCCATATTTTTTTACCAAAGGCAAGATGGTATCTAATTTGTCTTCCTGGGCATTGACAGAATTGACAATTGCTCTTCCATTTGCCAAGCGAAGACCTGCTTCGATGGCCTCTAGGTTGGAGGAATCAATCTGAAGAGGCAGATCTACCACGCTTTGTACTGCCTTTACCACATCCTTCATCATCTCTACTTCATCAATTCCCGGCAAGCCTACATTGATGTCTAATATATCTGCTCCCCCATCTGCCTGCTCGATGGCCTGGTTCATGATATAGTTCAAATCATGCTCTCTTAGGGCCTGGCCAAATCGCTTCTTTCCCGTAGGATTAATGCGCTCTCCAATGACCTTTATGCCGCCAAATTCTACCATGCGTCCTGCGGAGCATACCCCGCGCCTTATGTGAGACCTTGGTGGCACCTCTTGAGCCTTTACCTGCTTTAAGCCCTTGATATATTCCGGATTCGTACCACAGCATCCTCCTAGGATGGTCACTCCGAGATCTGCAAATCTCTGCATTTGACTGGCAAATTCTTCCGGCCCCATATCATATTCTCCCGTCTTGGGATCTGGAAGGCCTGCATTTGGCTTGGCAATCAAAGGTAGCGTGGTCCACTGGGCCATCTCCTGCATCAGAGGATAGATCTCATCCGGACCAAGAGAACAGTTGATTCCTAGTGCGCTTACTCCTAATCCTTCTAGGGTACTTGCCATACTAGCAATGGTGGTTCCTGTAAAAGTTCTTCCATTTGCCTCAAAGCTCATGGTGACATAAATAGGCAGATTCGTATGTTCCTTCGCCGCAAGCACTCCTGCCTTGACTTCATATAGATCAGTCATGGTTTCAAAGACTAGAAGGTCCACTCCTGCCTTGACTCCTGCTAAAACCACCTCTTTGTAAATATCATAGGCAGCTTCAAAAGACAAGGTCCCTAAAGGTTCTACCAACTCTCCAATAGGTCCAATATCTAAGGCGACCTGCGCCATCTCACCTGCAGCATTTCTTGCAATGTTTACATTTGCCTCGATGATTTCTTGCACCGAATAGCCCAGACCCCTTAACTTGTGGGCATTAGCCCCAAACGTATTGGCATAGATGATCTGGCTGCCTGCCTGAATATAACGCCGATGTATATCTTCTAATATCTTCGGATGCTCCATGCCAAAGATTTCCGGTCTTTCCCCTAAGGACAGCCCTGCTTGTTGCAGCATGGTTCCCATGGCTCCATCTAACAAAATGATTTTATTCATGACATCCGATTCCTTTCTTTTTATATGGACAATTTTCATACATAGAGCAAGCCTGGCATCCTTTTGTCTGCTTATCTCTAGGATGGGTAGAAATTCCCACAAGCCCTGTTAATGATTTACGTGGAAGCAATAAATCATCCTTCGTTACCACAAGACCTATTCTTTTTTGTGCATTCAAAAGCTGGGCCCACTGGCTTTGCACCCCTAAGGGCAGATCCCCATATCCTGGGCTCATGCAGTCTGTTAGGCCATACCCCTTAGAGCCATAGTATTCTTCTAGATCCTTACAGAAATTATTGCATACATTTTCAATTGCTACATTGGCAATGGTATCCATAATGAGGGCATCTGTAAGCTGCTTGATCTGAGCCTTCATCACAAGCTTTTCTAGTTCATTTCCTAGGGTTATGGCAAAAAAAACGACTTCCTGGCATCCTTCAAGAAGGTCTAAGGCGTCTTGTCCTTGTATGGGTAGCTCACGCAGTTTCCCCTCTTGCAAGGAAATGATGCGATATACCAGCCTAGGTTTTGCCACCTTTGAGACGGTCTCGATGCCCAATTGAATCTGGCTTTTTACCTGGTGGTCGATTTCTTGTCCCTGATATCCTAGATAACGTAATATCTCCTGCTCATCTAATTTCGTAAGTCTTGCGTCCATAATGCCTAAGTATAGTATATTTTCCCCTTATCGTCTAGGAAAGAAATTTCTATAAAAGAAGACATACCTTAGATATATTTCATCTAAGGTATGTATAATCTCCACAATTTCTTCCTTTTGTTTGGTTGTAATCACTTAAAGAAGCAAGTAGCATTGCTCCTTTTGCATCCTTCGCCACAACTTGGAAGACAAAGGTAAAATGATGGTCATTAAAGTTCCCCGAAGAATATTCTGCTCCTTGGGATTGTATGGCATCCTGAGCTAATTTGACTACATTTTCATGAAATATGGAATCTTCGCTATTCATGATCTTCTCTAGGGTCACTTGCGGATTTCCGATTCCTATCTTTTGGATAATTTTCTCGTAAATTTCATTCACATAATAATGAGTAAAGATTGCTCCATCGAAGTAAAGCAAAGCATAAGGCTGATTAGAAATCACATTGACAAGGCCTACTTGTTGGAAAAATTCTCTTTCTTCCTTCGTCTCTTGTAGGATTGCCTGAGATTCCATGGTCTTTACCGACTCATTAAAAGGCTCTGGTTTTGCAAAGTAAAATCCTTGTACCTGTTCACATCCCATCATGGTAAGGAAATCTAGCTGCTGCTTGCTCTCAACACCTTCTGCTAAGGTATGAAT
>CAVJBW010000033.1:0-4534 GCA_963647625.1 Lachnospiraceae bacterium | reverse complement strand
GTAATGATTGCCTTTAAGATGATCTTCGTCCGGTCGTTGAAATTCTGCATAAATCCCATATCAATCTTAATTTCATCAAACTCAAAATCTCTTAAGGTATTTAAAGAAGAATAACCACTACCAAAATCATCCATCAGCACCTCAAAGCCGGCTTGGTGAAACCGTTCTATTTCCCTTTGAAATTGCTGTGGATTGGACATGATGGCACTTTCTGTGATTTCCACCTGTAATAGTTCCTTTGGAACTTGATATTTTTCAACAATTTCGCTTATGATCTCATAAGGCTTTGCCACTTCAAAATCGGTCCTAGACAAATTAAAAGAAATTGGCACTGCTTTATTTCCACCATATGGTCCCTGGCTAATCATCTTGGCGACTTCTTCTATCACATAGCGATCTAGCTTATAGGTCATTTTGGCTTCTTCTAGAATGGGAATAAATACCCCTGGAGAAATAAAGCCAAGCTCAGGATCAATCCACCTAGCAAGTGCTTCTGCTCCTACTAGAGAGTGATTCATCAGGCGAACCTTGGGCTGAAAGTAAACCTTGATATTGCCATTTTCAATAGCTTCCTCTAAGTGATGCAGGACATAATCTCGCATCCTTTCGGCTTCTTCCATAGCTTCATCAAAGTATATAAATTCCGATTCAAAGTGTCGCTCACTCGAATGACTAGCTGTCCTTGCTCTTTCACAAGGAGCTGTGTTAATGGAAATATTGTCATCGTCCTCCCATAGATAAATGCCAGCTCGAACGGTAAGAGAATTCCCTTGATTGACCTGACCCATCTCTTCAAAGATCTTCCGTAACGTTTCCTCTAGTCCAAGCTGAGTGGTATAGACATAGAAATGATCTTCACCAAATCTCGCACAATGATCATTCCCATAATAAGAGCGCAAAATCTCTGC
This sequence comes from Lachnospiraceae bacterium, assembly GCA_963647625.1. Lineage (GTDB taxonomy): Bacteria > Bacillota > Clostridia > Lachnospirales > Lachnospiraceae > Eubacterium_C. The sequence continues at coordinate 3,626 of CAVJBW010000033.1, read as the reverse complement.
AAAAGAATTGAGCAATCGATCTCCCTCTTCTAATCCATACTTTAGATTAAACATGCGAAGTCCATTTAAATCAAAAGAGATCATGGCCATCATGATGCCTTCTTTATTCCATTTTGTCCTTTGTTCATATGCAAGCTTTAAGAAGCTTTGCATGCTAAGTAGTCCTGTCAGTGTATCGAATTTCATATGGTCTCCTTATGGACTCTTCTATTGGTCCTTTTGATTCTTGATTAGCTCAACCGCTGATGCTAGCGGCTGTGGCTTTCCATAATAATACCCCTGAATTTTCTCACATCCTACTTCCCTTAAAAATTCCACCTGTTCTAGTTCTTCTACCCCTTCGCACAAGGTCTTAAGGCCGATTTCCTTTGCCATGGTAATTACATTTCGCACAATTGCTTTGGACTTATTGTCAAATTTTCTCATAAATCCCATATCAATCTTAATCTCATCAAAGGCATAGTCTCGAAGGGTACTTAAAGAAGAATAACCACTTCCAAAATCATCCATCAGCACCTCAAAGCCTTTCTTTCGAAATCTTGCAATTTCCACCTGCATCTTACGCGGAGTAGCCATCACACTAGATTCTGTTATCTCTACCCGAATCAAGTTCTCCGACAAATTGTAAGCCTGCACAATCTGCACGATTTCTTTCACAGGATCCATTACCTGAAAGTCTACTCTAGACAAATTAAAGGATACCGGCTTTGGTTCGATTCCTTTCTTTTTTAGTTTGTCCATATCCTGGGCAACTCGAAGGAGCATATACATATCTAGCTTATAAGTCATATGATATTCTTCCAAGACTGGAATAAATTCTCCCGGAGAAATCATTCCCTTCTCTGGATCGCTCCACCTTGCTAAGGCTTCAAATCCAATGACTTTTTCACTAATCACATCTATCTGTGGTTGATAATAAACCCGGATATAACCTTGGTCTAAGGCTTCTTCTATGTGGCTTACTACAAAGTCTTGCATAAGGACTTCATTTTCCATACTAGAATTGAAAAATCGATAAGCAGATTCATGGACTCTACTTTCTGCATTGCAAGCGATTCTAGCATAATCAAAAGACTTGGAAATATCCCTATTTTGCTCGATCTGATCAACATAGATTCCAGCTCTTACAGAGATCGTCCTTCCTTCGTTGACCGTCTTTAATTGTTCAAAAATTTGATATAATTTTTCCTCTACTTCTCGCCTTTTGGCTATGGCATAAAATTGATCTTCACCAAATCTAGAAGTATAATCTCTGCCAAATACCATGGTGAGAATCTCTGCAAAGGAAATTAATAATTTATCTCCTTCTTCTAGACCATAGCGGCTATTAAAACTTTTAAATCCATTAAAGTTAAAAGCAACCACTGCCACTTGAGAGGTTTCATCTGTCAAAGTCAAGATTAACTCCTTGGCCAATTCGATAAAATAAGATCTTGTAGGCAGACCTGTCAGTAAGTCATACTGCATTTCATAAGACTGTAAGAAGTCCCTAAAGAGCTCTTTTTCTTCCTGACTTTGCGCAATTCTTTCCATAGCATTGATGCCGGATAAGGCACCTGCCTGGTGGGATTGCTTCTTTTTCTTCAGCTTATCTCGGTACATTCTTTGGTCTGCATACTTGGCTAGCTCTTCCATGGTAATCTGAGAGAATTCTCTCTTTGTAACATAGCCGCAAGACAGATGAATTCCATTAATATAGTCACCCTTCCAGCTACGAAGCTCTAATTGCAAGTCTTCTTTTAGCTTGTCTAGCTGTGTATCCTTGGCCAAAAAGATTGCAACGAATTCATCTCCTCCAAGACGATAAATCTTGCCATATTGACCAAACACCTTCAAAAGGCACTGGGCAGATCCTAGGATGAGTTCATCTCCTGCCTTATGGCCAAAGGTATCATTGGTTCCTTTTAAATCATTCACATCAAAGCTTGCATAGACAAAATCAGGTTCTACTCCCTCCTGACTATACCATGCTAGTGCTTCTTCATAAGCCCTTCGATTATATACTCCTGTCATGCCATCTCGGTGCGCCATATAATCTAGCTTCTTACGCTGACCGCCCCTTACAAGCACTAGAGTCATCAGTATGGCAATTACAACCAAAAACACAATAATCAAAAATAGATTAATCTCAAAATGCTTGGTCTCTTTGAAGCGATCAAATAAAGAATCTGGCCCTCTATCATCTGGTTTACTTGCTGCATAAATCTTATCTTGTGTCCAAAAGAAAATATTTTCCACAAGCAAAAAAACCACTGTGGCTTTTCGCTTCAGTGGTAAAATTATCTCTTTGATTCGATTAATTATCATATAACCCATGTTCGTTACCATCATAACCATCTCCACATTAAGTCATGCTTTAATAGTACTTATTACGTTAATTCCATTATACGCATAGCTAAAATATAAAGTCAAGGCAAAAGCTCCCATCTTGCCAGGATTTCTCTCTTATGATGTTTTAGTACTATATTCACATTTTGGACGTGTTATATGAAATACAAATCTTATGGAAAGGCAGTATTCATTTCTGCCCTAACAATCTTATTTTTAATGCTTGCATCTTTTCTATTTGTTGGAACCAGGGTCCAAGCTAGTCAAGCAAATCAGACCAATGCCACGCTGATTAAGGTAAGCCAAGAAAGCATTGCATCAACAAGTGCCTACCGCGCCATACAGGATGCTCTCGATGAAGCAAAAGACCATGCCTCCTCGAAAGCTCCCTACAAAGTCATTGTCGAAGCAGGAAAATATACACTAGACCACGGTCTTCATATCTATAGCAACACCTACCTTGACTTAACCGGTGTTACCTTGCTTCAAAGCAAGGATACCATTGCCAATATGCTCAAAGTAGGAGAAGGCACTGATTTTAGCTCCGGTTATTATTACCGAAATATTACCATCGACGGTGGTACCTTTGATGAAAATGGCAACAGCAACACTGCCATCAAGATCTGCCATGCACAAAATATTACTCTTAAGAACGCTACCTTAAAGAACTGTTCTAATTCCCACTTAATGGAAGTTGCAGGTGACAATGGTCTTACCATCAAAAATTGTAATTTTGCAAATCAAACATTATCAAAAAGTGCCAAGACCTATACTTATGAAGCTATCCAATTAGATGTCCTTCTTGAAGACCATTTATCAGGATATCGCGCAGAAGATCTTCCTTTAAAAAAGGTGACCATCACAGGATGTAAATTTACAAACGTTCCTAGGGGAATCGGTAGTCACACGGCTATCCTCAATAGTCCTGCAGATACCATCACAATCACCAACAATACTTTTTCCAACCTAAAAAGTATTGCCATCCAAGCTATGAATTATAAAAATTGCACCATTAGTGGCAATACTATCACAGGTGCTCCCCAGGGAATTATGGTCTATTCCATCCGAGAAAGCGGCACTTTTTTAGCATCTACTGCTGCCTCGGAAGGAGGAATCTCTACTTCAACTAGTAGCTCTTATCAAAAGCCTAGTAAAAATCAAAAGATTGTAATCAATAATAACAAAATCAAAATATCTGGAAGCGATGCTTATAAAGTCTCTGAAAATACAGCTATTTTAGTAAGTGGTCTTTGTCTTACTTCAGATCATAAAGAATCAGGAGTTACGATTCCTAAGGG
>CAVJBW010000032.1:0-11352 GCA_963647625.1 Lachnospiraceae bacterium | reverse complement strand
AACATCACGATGGTCAGTAATGCATAGTAATTATATGGAATTGCCTCTAAGAAAATAAGGAAACCATTTTGTCCTTCTGGTACATTACTGGTTACTGCTGCTGCCCAAGAAGAAATTGGTGCGATAATACATACTGGAGCTGCTGTTGCATCAATGATATAAGAAAGCTTTGCTCTTGAAACATTGAACTTATCTGTAATTGGTCTCATAACAGAACCAACGGTCAGACAGTTAAAATAATCATCGATAAAGATCAGCATACCTAAAACTACGGACAGGCATTCAGCACCTTGTCTGGTCTTAATGTGCTTAAAAGCCCACCTACCAAAGGCTGCTGCGCCTCCTGATTTGTTCATCATGGCTACAATGGCACCTAAGATTACCAAGAATACAATAATACCAATATTGTAGCTGTCTGATAACACGCTTACGATTCCATTTTCTAGCACATGGCGCATGCCTACTTCAAAAGTTCCATTTGAGGCTAATACACCACCTACAATAATACCAATGACCAAAGAGCTATATACTTCCTTGGTAATCAAGGCTAGGGCGATTGCAACGATTGGTGGAATCAGTGCCCAAAATGATCCAAATAGGTTCGGAGTTGGTAAGTCTTCCCCTGGCGCTGCAAGCGCGATCTGTGGAAATACCATGGCAAAATAAACTGCCCATACACTAATTGGAATTAGTTTCTTCATGAAACGTCGTCGGTCGGATTGTGTCTTCATACAAACTTCCCCCTCATCTTAAAATTTTTATACAGTATTATAATACATTTTCTAACCTCTCCTTGCAACCTATGAATGGCTACAACAACCTCCTTCCTTCTTTATTTCATATTTCTTTTTTCCATCTCTGTTACGGCAAAAGTTGCTACATCATCGGCAAATTTGCCAGCGCCAAAGCCTGCATCAAAGCCCAATTCTTTGGCCAGTTCATGAGTGATTCGTGCGCCTCCGCAACATACGATAAATCGATCTCTAAGCTCCTCTGCTTCTAATAGTTCAATGAGATTGGTCAAATTCTTGATATGAATATCCTTTTGGGTAACCGTCTGGGATACTAAGAGTACATCTGCATTTAATTCTTTTGCCTTTTCAATGAAATCTTCATTTAAGATCTGGCTACCTAAATTATGTGCATCAATCATCTCATAGCGTTCTAGTCCATAATGACCTGCAAATCCCTTGCGGTTCATAATAGCATCAATTCCTACGGTATGAGCATCGGTTCCAGTAGATGCTCCTACCATAACAATTTTGCGTCCAAAATGCTCTTTAATATACTCATCTACCTCTTCCATACTCATGGTTTCTTCTTCTACGGTCTCCACATGAATACTATTGTAATCTACGGTATGCATGCAGCTTCCATAGACGACATAAAAGGTAAATTCTTTATCCAAAGAACCCTTGTAGGTGACATTGACATCTTCAAGTCCCATCTGTCTTGCCAGCTGCTTTGCAGCTTCTTCCCCTCTTTCATCATTTGGAACAGGAAGGGTAAAGGAAAGCTGGACTTTTCCGTCATTCATGGTGTCTCCATAAGGCTTTACTCTTGATAAATCTAAAGTGGTGTCAAATTCAGCTTTGTGAAGATTGTATAATCCGCTGCTCATGATTCCACCTCCCTTTTCATAAGTTCTATAAATGGGTTAAAGTAAAGGGCATCTTTCATCACTACGCCTTCAAGGCCTTTTCCACCATCCATTGGTCTTTTAATATCTGCAAATGTTCCTTTTTCCAAAGTTGCAAACATTCCTTGTCTTTCGATTTGTTCTAGTAAGTCTGCTGCTTTTTGAAGAACTTCCTGAGCCCTGGTTTGGATGATGCCATCTTTCTTGAACTCGATTTCATTTCCAAAGTCCTGCATGGTACTAAAAATATACTGAGCATTTTCAATAGCCAAAGCACGGTCTGACATAAATGGTGTATGAATCGCTTCCGTCATCATTCCAAGAAGGTGAATCTTTTGTCCTGTCATAATGGTGACCATGTTAAACAAAGCATCCTGAATATGTCCTCTGAATATATTTCCTGTCATATATTTAGTTGGTGGCATATATTTCAGTGGAGCCTTTGGAAAGATTTCTCTTGCCATCTGGGCTTGTGCGAGTTCATAAAGGAAGGTATTTTCTACTTCCGGATTCATCTCAAAGGCATGTCCTAGTCCCTGTTGTTCTGGTGGAAGTCCAGCTTCTAAGGCAAATTGTTCATTCAAGAACTGGGAAGCTAATACGGTATGAGCTTCTTCAATGGCATCTGCAGTAGTGAGATAATTGTCTTCTCCTGTATTGATGATGACTCCTGCAAAGCTATTAATCACTCTGGAAAAATACTGGTCCACCAAAGTTCTTTGCATATTAATATCTCTAAACAAAATGCCATAAAGTGCATCATTGAGCATAACGTCCAATCGTTCCATAGCTCCCATGGCGGCGATTTCTGGCATGCATAGGCCGGAGCAATAATTACATAGCCTAATATAACGCTTTTGCTCTTCTCCTACTTCATCTAGAGCCTTACGCATAAGTCGGAAATTCTCTTGGGTTGCATAGGTTCCACCAAAGCCTTCTGTGGTTGCTCCATATGGCACATAGTCAAGCAAGCTTTGTCCCGTGGTTCGGATTACAGCAATAATATCTGCTCCCTGCTTGGCAGCTGCCACTGCCTGGGTAATATCCTCGTAAATATTTCCTGTTGCCACAATAAGGTAAATATAAGGACCTTCCTTATCTCCAAATTCATTCAGATAGTCCTCTCTTTTCTTTACATTGGCCTTAATCTTCTCTGTCATGGAAACAGCTTCTTTGTGAATCGCTGCCTTGATTTGACCTTCTTCATGAAGGGGAACCTTTAATAGATCAATCTCCCCTGCATCTACCTTTACGGCAATCTCTTGTGGAGAAAGTCCATATTCTACCATGGCATTTCCTAGATAATAAGAGACTCCTAGGCTTAAAGCATTCCTCTCTACCAAATGGTCTACAACAACATTTGGCAAGGGAACATCTACTTCATTCACTCCATCAATCCCAAGCAGACGGCATACCGCACGCTCTACCGTTACTGTAGTATGTTCATCTATAAATGCCTGTACATCTACTGCTACATGGTGGGCACTATTTCTGGCCTTTCGTATTAATTCTTGATCTAAACCAAGTTTACTCATAGCTGCTGTGCCTCCTTCCCTTTGAAAATTCATAATTCGTCTTAGCAGGAAGCAAACTTGCCACCTGCTAAGACCTCTGATTTAAACTTTTTCGTGACTTCTTCTAAATCTTGCCAAGTCAGCTGGTTCTATGGTCATTGCCATTCCCTGTTCTAGGGCTGCTACTCCCACAAGATCCTTGTGGATCTTACCTTGACATACTGGGCAGTTGCAATGGCTCTCATAATGCGTTGGCTCTGTATAGGTCGTAATCACACCTTCATAATTTCGAAGGATGACCTTGCCTGGTGTCTGAGACAGAACATAATCAGGCATTACTGGAATCTTGCCTCCGCCTCCAGGAGCATCTACCACAAAGGTTGGTACTGCATAGCCTGAAGTATGACCTCTTAGGGCTTCTGCTATTTCCACACCTTTGGAAACTGGAGTTCTAAAATGCTCTAAGCCTTGGGACAAATCGCATTGGTAGATGTAATATGGGCGAACTCTCATTTTTACTAATTCATGCATCAATTTCTTCATCACATGGACGCAATCATTAATTCCTGCTAAGAGAACACTTTGATTACCAAGTGGGATTCCTGCATCTGCCAATCTAGCACAAGCATCTGCACTTTCCTGGGTTACTTCTAGTGGATGGTTAAAGTGAGTATTTAACCAGATTGGATGATACTTTTTAAGCATATTGCAAAGCTCTGGGGTAATTCTTTGTGGCATTACCACCGGAACACGAGAACCGATTCGAACGATTTCTACATGTGGAATCTTGCGAAGTTCACTAATGATATATTCTAGCATCTCATCGCTAACAACTAAGGCATCTCCACCAGACAAAAGGACATCTCTTACTTCTGGATGGCGCTTTACATAATCAATGCACAAATCAATCTGTTCTTTTGGAACGCCACAGTCATGTTGTCCTGCAAATCTTCTTCTCGTGCAATGTCTGCAATACATAGAACACTGGTCTGTAATCAGGAATAATACTCTATCTGGATAGCGATGGGTCAGACCTGGAACCGGTGAATCGGTATCTTCATGCAATGGATCATCAAGATCTGCTTCTACTTTGTGCAATTCCTTCTCCGTTGGAATACATTGCTTACGAATCGGATCGTCTGGATCATCAAGATTAATCAAAGATAAATAATATGGTGTAATGGCCATGCGAAGGGTCTCAAGACATTTTACAATTCCTTCTTCCTCTTCCTTGGTCAAATCAATATATTTTTTTAACTCTTCGATAGTTGTAATACGATTCTTCAGCTGCCAATGCCAATCGTTCCATTGCTCCTCAGGTACGTCCACAAACAAGCCATTTTCTCTACTCTTTCTCATAATAACTTCCCCCTATACATACTTTTTATCAAAGATTTCACGGATCTTTTGATTTTCACGAAGCTCTTGCAGTGTAATTTCCGCATGTCCCTTGGTATAGCCATTTCCAATAATCATATTGATATCTTTTCCTACTCCTTCTGCTCCTAAGGCTGCCTTGGTAAAGCTTGTTGCCATAGAGAAGAAATAAACAACACCATTATCCTTGACTGGAAGGATTGCTGACATCTCGCAATTATTTACATTGACACAGCAAATAGCCACATCATATTCTTTTCCACCATTAGCCGCTAAAGCTTTTTCTAAGACTTCTACTGGAAGAGCGGCACTTGCCTGAAAGGCGTCATGGCAAACTCCAATGCTAAGGAGTTCATCAATTCCTTCCTGGCTATAATCCATAGCTACAACTCGTCCTGTTGGTCCTACCCTTTTCATTGCTTCGTAGCAGCAAAGCATTCCAGACTTTCCAGCTCCACCTAGGATCAGTACACTTTGTCCGGACTGAACCAGCTTGGCTGTCTGAGCTGGAGCCCCTGCCACATCTAGAGCTGCTAGAGCAAGCGGCTCGCTGATATCTTCTGGCAAGCGTGCATATAAAGCACTTTCAAATAAAATAGCCTGACCTTCAATATCTACTCGATCAATTTCCGGATGAATGGCTAGAATCTTGTTGATCTTAAGTGGGGTCATAGACAAGGTTACTAGGGATGCAATCTTATCTCCTACCTGAATCTCTACATCCAAATCTTCCCCGATATAAGAGACGGTTCCTATAAACATTCCTCCAGAACCCGTTACCGGATTTTGCATTTTACCTTTTTCTTCTACAATCGCAAGGATCATCTCTTTGATTTTCTCTACATCATGATTGCAAGCTTCTTCAATCTGGGTAAAGGATGCCGAATCAATATTTAAGGAACTGACATCTACCATAATCTCATTGCTATAAAGCTTGGTCATGTCATTGTCAATCTTGCTTGCAGCCTGGGTCAAAACACCTTGTGGCTCAATCACTCTGTGAATTCCATACTTATTACCTTTCATTGCTGCCATACTTACTTCCCCCTTCATTTCATTGATTTATGCTAGTCCTAGGATCTGTCTTGCCTCTGCTGGACTTGCAATTTCTCTTCCTAATTCTTTTGCTATGCGCACAACCTTTTGAACCATCTGTGCATTGGATTTGGCTAGGACTCCTTTTTCAAGATAAACATTATCTTCAAATCCTACCCTGACATGGCCACCTAATAAGATTCCCATGGTCACCATAGGATATTCACACTTGCCTACCCCAGATACAGTCCAGGTAGATCCCGGTGGAATGCTTCCAGCCATAAAGAGCAGATCTCTTGGAGTACCGGATATACCACCATTGACTCCCATAACGAAATCAAAATGCATCGGTGTCTTAATATAGCCTTTTTTCTCAAGACGAAGAGCCATATCGATCATGCCCTTATCAAAGACTTCAATCTCTGGTTTGATCTTTCTTTCATTCATTACCTTTGCAAATTCAATAATCATATTCTCCGTATTTACAAAGATTTCATCCCCGCCAAAATTGCAAGTTCCACAATCTAGGGTTGCCATTTCAGGATTTAATAGGGTCGGAGCTAGACGTTCTTCGTTGCTCATTCCCACGGCTCCTCCAGTGGATGGCTGAATAATCACCTCTGGACATTCTTTCAAAATTGCATCGATACACTCTTTGAATCTGTCCTTGCTCTGGGTTGGCCTTCCATCATCTTCGCGTACATGAAGATGAATAATGGATGCCCCTGCTTCATAAGCACCTTTTGCTTCTCTGGCAATTTCTTCTACGGTATAAGGTACTGCCGGATTATGTTCTTTGGTTACTTCCGCTCCACAGATACATGCTGTAATAATTAATTTTTCCATGAACCAATCCTCCTTACCATTCCTACCTAGGATTTCTCTGACGATCCTTTAATACGACACAGGTTCCACTAGCCCTACAGACGATTTCAGGTTCTGCAAGTACGTCACAAGCGGAGTCATTGATATCTACTCTTGGTGTAATCACCTTGCGTGCCTCAAAGATCATCTTTCTAGATGTATTTCCGATCTCGGTGATCTCTCCATAGGCTTCAATAAAATCTCCTGCATGCACTGGGGCCATAAATTCCACGCTATCATAAGCTTTAAATAAGCCTTCATCCCCATCGCATAGAATCAACAATTCTGTAGCTACATCCCCAAATAGTCCTAGCATTCTTGCTCCATCTACCAAGTCTCCTCCATAATGTGCATCATGAGCACTCATTCTTAGTCTGATGGTTGATGTGATTTTGTCCATACAATCCCCTCCTTTGATTTGTATATGCTTTTCATGCTTTAAGTATAAATTTTCTATAAATTTAATACATCCTACAAGAGGAGAATCTTGATGATTCTCCTCTCCCTTAGCTACTTCTAAAAACAATTTAATTTCCATAATAATCATGAATCTGCAAGGCTACCTGAAAGCTTAATCGTTCATAATAGTCCTCGAAATTAAAGCCTGTCAGCTCCTTAATCACCTCAATACGATTGAGCAGGGTATGGCGATGGATAAAGAGTCTTTTGGCCGCCTTAGAGACGTTACCATTTTCTAGAAGCAGGATTCTTAAGGTCTGTACATAAGCTGTATTATTTTCCTTATCTTTTTTGATTAAACACTGCAGCATTTCATGCTCTTTGGCATAATTTTTGTCGCTTCTAGATAATACCGAAAAACGCTTTACAAAGTGATAATGACCATAAAAGCAAAATCCTCTTCGTGCCCCTACAGTATGAAGCATATTTAAGGTATCAATACAATGGGCAAAAGCTGTCTTGATTTCTTCAACCCCTTGCAAATAATCTGCACTGGCTAACAAATCTATTCCTTCGAAGTCAGAAGTACGTACAATGCAATCATTTAAATTGCCCAAGGTGCGAAGAAGCTGTCTTTCCTGGGCAAAGGATATCAAAAATACTCCTTGTCGGTCATAAGAAAAATCCCCAATATAAAAATCGCTTTCATCTGCTAGCATAGACCGGATCTGTTCTAAAATATCTTCAAATTTTGCTTTATCGCATTGATAGGCATCGGCCAATGTAACCGCAATCAGGCAGGGTAGCTGGCTGTCCATTTCCTCTTGCTGCAGGGCTTTTTGATAAGCAGCCTTTACATATCTAGAGAAAAAGTGATAATCAATAAAACTATGATCATCCACCAAAGACTTTTTATCAATCTCTTTGATCAAGCGCTTTGTAACTTCTGAAAACTTGTAGCGTGGTGGAATCTCTAATATGGGAAACTGAAACTTTCTCCCAGCTTCTAGAAGATAAACAGGAATTTGTTCTAGATAATATCCCGTCTGAATCATCATGCCCGATACCCCATTTTGCTTTAATCTAGCAATCAGGCTCTGATGCCGCGTGGCATCCTGTAGATCAAATCCTGTTGTAAGGAGCAGATCCCCTTCAGACAAAGAATCTACTGCATCAAGGATCTCTTGGACGGTCACCCAGTGAATCAGATTTTCTGCAGATTCAAACCCTGTCATAAGCTGGGTCCCCGGAAACATATTCTCTTCTATAATGTCTTTAATCGTAAGTGCCATTTTCTATCCTTCTTCTTCCACCAAGTCCATGATTTCTTTTTGCAGGCCTAAGAGCTGGCAGATGCGAAAAGCATCCTTTGGACAGCTTGCTATATTCTCCACCTTATAAATTCCATAATTCATATGGGAAGCGATAACCTTGGCTCCTTTTTGGGGACTTGCTGCTGCGATTTCCATCTTGACCTTGTCCATATCCATATCTCTCAATCCTACCACTTGATAGTGAGACCTGGCATATTCCGCCACCTGATCATAATGGGTCACCAAAAGTCCAATGACTTTGTTATTATTAAAATATTTTACCACAGCGCGAACCAATAAAGCACCTTCCTTTGGATTGGTTCCCCTGGCAAATTCGTCCATCACCACAAAGCAAAACTGTTCCTTGATTTGCTGGGCCATCTCTTTTAACTGTATGATTTGGGCTCCAAAACTGGAAAGTCCCTTTTCCACGGACTGACTCTCCTGGGCAATAATGATAATATCGTCAAAGAAAGGAATCACCGCTTCCCTCCCATAGACATAAAATCCACACATGGCCAAAAGAACATTTAAGGTTATGGTCTTTAAGGCAACGCTTTTGCCACCCATATTGGCACCGGTAATCACTCCTGCACCACAATCTAGCTGAATGGATAGCTTGGTAAAGTCAAGTCCATTTTCCTTTAAAAGATTCTGTATCCACGGATTGCTTGCATCACAAAGCACAAGCTGATGTTCACTAAGGGTTGGCTTTACGCTCTCATCTAAGGAAGCGATCTGTGCCTTTTCAAGAAGAAGATCCATCTTCGCTACCGCCCTGGTATTTGCCAAGATTTCCTCTAAAAATGGCTGCAACTGGTCCGTTAGCTGCTTTCTTACTTCCTGTTCTTGTCTCTCTTCTTCCAAAACCAGCTTGTTTCTAGCCTCTTTGATTCCTTGCCACCTTTCCTGATCCTGGCGGCTTTGTTCCATCTGCTTTTCTAATCTTCTTTTCTCTTCTCGAATCCTTGCTAGCTCTTTCGAATATAAAGAAGAAATATGAAAGGATGGAATCCGTCTTTGGTCCGGATCTAGCAGATCTAAGGCTCTTATGGTATCCATCAAGGTAATTCCTTGAAGGTCACACACCCTGGTGATTTCTCCTACTAGCTTTCTAGACTTATCGGAATACAATAAAAAATTCTTTATTTCATAGAGTTCAATATCTGACAAGACCATTTCTCTGCTTCTTAAGATTGCGGGCCTAACATCTTTCATCTGCATAAATAAGCGCTTTAACTGACTGACTTTATCACTTATTTTATCTTTTTTTTGCAAAAGTCTTTCTATATTGTCTAGTTCCTCTAGCAAGGCATCTTTTTGACTTTTCCGAAAAGGCCTGAGCTGGTGCAAGGCTTCTTGTCCATAAGGAGAAGAAGGATGCATGGCATCTAGAATATATTGAAATCCTAAGGCACTTTTTTCCTCATAGCTAAATTTCATCTCCATACTCCTTCCTAACATCAAATACGGGAAGATCTACTGCCTCTTTCATCTTGCCGTAAAATTCCTGTGGGTCAAAATGAAATCCATATGCCGAAAATGGATTGATGGTTATTCCAAGTAAGGTGATTTCATCAAACACCTGAAAGATTAGTCCTTTCCTGCTTAATTTTTCAAAATATTCTCTTGATAGCAAGATTCTACTGCCATCCTTGAATAGAAGCCTTTTTTCTTCTAAGGATGCATTACTGACTAGCAAAGGTCTAATCATGGCATCCGTTAGTCCCCCTTGTACATAAATTGCCTGTGGCATCCTTGCAAGAGGCTCATTTCGTCTCATAGACCACAATTCGTGGGGCTTTTTCCCAAGGAACTCCTGCAAGATCTGCCCCTTTTCATTCAGTGGAAGATATTTTTCTTCCCAATCACCAAGGGCCTCTAAGCGAAAGCTTGTCCTTGGAAGGCATAGCTTCTTGCAGGTATAGGCAGTATCCAATACCACCTTATCCATATTCTTGTCATAGGAAGCTCCCGTACATAAAAAGGTACTACTGCTTACCTTCGAAGTGGAAATACTTTTTCTTTCTAAGGCCCCATCAATGAGAATGATCCCATCTGTATACTTGCGAAATAGCCTTGAGATCTGCTCTAACTGGGAGGTTAGGGAGGGACCTGCTACCTGGACAAATCCATCGGACAAAGCTCTTAAAATCACAACTTCTCCTAGCGGGGTATGAATTCCAGTGGTATCTAAGATTTCTTTGGTAATATCGCATTTTTCTAGCAAATCTCTTGCTGTTGCAATGAGACTTCCCTGATAAACATAGATTCCTGGCTTTTGGGTATGAGTCACTAGGTCATTGCTTTCCCCATCTCGTCCAACTGAGGTGATTGCAATTGCTTGATGGCCCTTGTGAAGTTCCCAGATTACTTGATTTAAAGTTGTTGTCTTTCCTGCATTTTTACACATGCCAATAAAGGAAACCGATTCTTTTGACTGAATTAAATCATATAATCTCACTCCTACCACCCTCTTTCAAGCTCCTATAAAGCAAAAATGCGATGATGCTTCTTCTAGCATCATCGCTTTGCACCTTCTAGCCTTATTTTATCATAGGCTCCATATCTTGTATATTTCGTTTTATCGAAGGATTTCACAATAAAATGGACAGATTGTCCAGGGTAAGTGACAGCTCCATCATTAACCTGCAAATCGCTCTTGTACGCCTTCAAAGGTTCTACTTGTACTTGACCAAGAATTTAGCAAGGATTTGGAATAAATTGTTTTCCAGCCTTTTTTCCCATTTTGGCTAAATAGTCCATATAAGTTCTTGTTGGCATATTTTACCTTTACTAACTTGACAACAGAACCTTTCTTTGCCTTAAAAGCTACTTTACTGGAACTGGTCTTGGTCTTGAAGCTGATTGTTTTGCTGCATACGAATTGGTTCTTCTTAAAATATTTGCTATAACCATCATCGTTCCACATCATGGAGCCAATAGCTGATTTTACCTGACTTGTGGTATTAGAGGCGAGCTTGAACTTGCCATCTTTATACTTGTACTTGTAGGTCATATTCAATCCTGCAGTCATAGGAGTCTGGCTATAAACAGCCACCTTAATCGTGCTATCCTTTGCATAAGTGACATCGCTCACTGTTGCATAATGTCCATCAAAAATTTTGTTCAAATCCCCTACTTTTTTGAGCTTTTTCGTCTTAGAATCATAGCGATAGATACGATTCAATCCCACATATTCATTGTTTCC
>CAVJBW010000031.1:0-11393 GCA_963647625.1 Lachnospiraceae bacterium | reverse complement strand
AACTAAAGCCCCTAAACTGGTTGCCAGCAGATGTGGAATTAATTAAAAAGATGATAGAGGATGAAACAAGATGAACGAGATAAAAATCCTACTGATACATGGAATCAATCACAAAGGTTCCACCTATCATATTGCTAGGACTTTGGCAGATCAAATCAGCGATCAAGTCCAGGAAGTCTTTTTGCCAAAGGATTTTGGCAGCATGTGCATAGGGTGTGGCCAGTGCATTTTAAAGGATGAGAAAATGTGTCCCCACTACCAAGAGCTAGCCCATCTGACCAAAGCCATGGATGAAGCAGATGTGCTGATTTTGGACAGTCCGGTATATACCTATCATGTGACATCGGGGATGAAAGCCTTTCTAGAGCACTATGGATGGTGCTGGATGCTTCACAGGCCGATGGAAAGCATGTTTCAAAAACAGATGGTCTGTATTGCCACAGCAGCAGGAGCAGGTCAGAAAAGTACCTGTCAGGATATGGCAGATAGCGCAACCTACTGGGGCGTAGGCAAGATCTACAAGTATGGTCTGGTGGTACGCGCCATGAAATGGGAAGATGTTGGCCAGGACAAAAAAGAACAAATCGAAGGAGATATGACTCGCCTTGCAGGTAAGATCAAGACAAGAGCAGGCAAGATAAAGCCCTCTATCAAAACGAGATTTCTATTTTTTGTCATGGGTCAAATCGTCAAAAAAAGAAAAGATAGCGCAGACTATGCCTATTGGGAAGAAAAAGGCTGGCTAGGCAAGAAAAGACCTTGGTCATGAGAGTCTGGCTTTAGAACATAAATAGACTTTGAGAAAAAGGAGATGGACCTAATGATGTGGCTTGTTATGGCTGTTTTTTCTGCATTTTTTGCAGGAATCACATCAATATTGGCAAAATGTGGAATAAAAAATACCGATTCTGATCTAGCTACGGCGCTTAGAACAATCGTCGTGTTGATCTTTTCCTGGGTGATGGTATTGATGGTGATGGTATTGATCGTAGGCTCTTTGGATACCATAGGAAGCATTAGCCCTACTTCCCTATTATTTTTGATTTTGTCAGGCCTTGCAACAGGGGCTAGCTGGATGTGCTACTTTAAGGCTTTATCCCTAGGAGATGTCAATAAAGTCGTTCCCATTGACAAGTCAAGCACTATCATTACCGTGCTTTTAGCCATCCTTCTATTTGGAGAAACCAACCATCTAGGAGTGAAACTGCTAGGAACGGCCCTTCTAGCTATTGGGGTCTTCTTAATGATTGAAAAGAAGAATAGTCAAGAAAAAAATACCAGATCAGCCTGGCTTATTTATGCCGTATTTTCGGCAATCTTTGCAGCTTTGACCTCGATCCTGGCCAAGATTGGAATCAGCGATGTAGAGTCCAATCTAGGAACGGCAATTCGTACAGGGGTAGTACTCGTTATGGCTTGGGTCATTGTTTTTTCCAAGAGAAAGCAGTCTTTGCTTAGGACGATAGATAAAAAAGAGCTGATCTTTATCGCCTTGTCAGGCCTTGCAACAGGAGCTAGCTGGCTATGCTACTATTATAGTATTCAAAAAGGAATCGTCAGCGTGGTAGTCCCGATTGACAAGATGAGTATCCTGGTTTCTATAGGATTTTCTTATGTTGTATTCAAAGAAAAGCTTAGTAAAAAAGCCTTGATTGGCCTGATCTTCATGGTGATTGCCACACTAGCCATGGCCATATGGGGATAGGAAGGAGATGAAAATGTGTCAAAAGATCGTACTTATATTGCCATTGATTTGAAGTCTTTCTATGCATCGGTAGAGTGCGTGGAAAGAGGCCGAGATCCTTTGACCACCAACCTGGTAGTGGCAGATGAAAGCAGAACACAAAAGACCATTTGCCTTGCCGTATCTCCATCCTTGAAAAGCTATGGCATACCAGGGCGAGCACGATTATTTGAAGTGGTACAAAAGGTCAATCAGGCCAATGCGGCTCGTCGCCATCAGGCCCCTAGGCAGAGATTTGCTGGCACGAGCGATGATGCCAATGAGCTGTTAGAGAATCCAGCCCTAGCCATTGATTATATTGTTGCGAGGCCACGCATGGCTACTTATATGGAATATAGCACGAACATTTATAGCATCTATTTAAAATATGTGGCCCCGGAGGATATTTTTGCTTATTCCGTAGACGAGGTATTTATTGATGCCACCAATTATCTAAATACCTACAAGATGACTCCAAGGGAGCTGACCATGACCATGATTCAAGATGTCCTACGTAGCACTGGAATCACAGCAACGGCAGGCATCGGCACCAATATGTACCTGTGCAAGATCGCCATGGATATTGTGGCAAAGCATATGAAGCCAGATGAACATGGGGTCCGCATTGCCAGTCTCGATGAAATGACCTATCGTGAGAAGCTGTGGAACCACCGTCCTTTAACGGATTTTTGGCGGGTAGGTAAGGGCTATGCCAAAAGATTAGAAGAGCATGGCATGTATACCATGGGAGATGTGGCAAGATGTTCCATTGGCAAGGAACAAGACCTTTACAATGAGGACCTGCTCTATGGGCTATTTGGGGTCAATGCCCAGCTGTTGATTGACCACGCCTGGGGCTATGAGCCTTGTACCATGGACCAGGTAAAGGCCTACAAGC
The DNA here is from genome assembly GCA_963647625.1 of Lachnospiraceae bacterium. GTDB lineage: Bacteria > Bacillota > Clostridia > Lachnospirales > Lachnospiraceae > Eubacterium_C. The sequence goes on along the minus strand of CAVJBW010000031.1, from coordinate 8,772 downwards.
CACAAAGAAGTAGTATCAGCTCTGGTCAGGTATTGCATTGCCCTTATGCATTTGACAAGGCCCGGCTGATCGTAAAGGAAATGACAGACCAGTTGGTACTAGACTTAGTGGACAAGCACCTAGTGACGGACCAACTGGTATTGACCATAGGTTATGATATCGAAAATCTCACCAATCCAGACCGAAGAAAGAAGTACAAAGGCCCGGTAACCATCGACCATTATGGAAGAAAAGTTCCCAAACATGCTCACGGAACTTGCAATCTAGAAAGCCTCACTTCCTCTACCCAGCTCATTACCCAGGCCCTCTTGCAGCTCTATGATGGCATTGTGGATGAGCATTTGCTGATTCGCCGCATCAATATTACAGCCAACAAGCTGACGGAGGAAAGCCAACTAAAGTATCAAAAAGACTACGACCAGCTTGACTTTTTTACGGATTATGAGGCCAAAGAAAGGGAAGAGGCAAGAAGCAGGGAGGCCCTAGAGAGGGAGAAATCCATGCAAAAGGCCATGCTGCAAATCAAAAAGAAATATGGGAAAAATGCCATTTTAAAGGGCATGAACCTAGAAGAAGGAGCGACTGCCAAAGACCGCAATGCCCAAATCGGAGGGCATAAAGCTTAAAAATTTCCTAGAAATGAATGGTCAAATGAAGGTCAAATGATGGTCAAATGAAGGTCAAATGATGGTCAAATGAACCAGCTTTGTAAGTGCAAGGGAAGATTTGTGGACTAGTAAAAGGATAAGATAGGGACAAAGCAAAGAATGTCAGAGTCCGTAGGAGGTAGCTAGATGGGAGCAATCATTCCGGCCGAAGAAAAACAGAATATGGTAGAACTACTTCAAAAAGGAAAGGAAGAGGATGATTTTCCTTCCCTCTTTGAAAGAGATTACTTTCTCCTTGATTCAAGAATCGCAGGTACCATGTACAATAAGGATATTAGAAAGTCGGTTAAGGAATTAGCAGTAGGGACTAGGATATTGCTTTTTCGTGAACCGGACAATGAATATGATGAGCTTGCCATTGTAATCAAGACGCCTCGCATGCACAAGCTTGGTTATGTGCCTAGAAAAGACAACCCAGTGCTTGCTAGATTGATGGATGCAGGCAAAGAAATCTATGCAAAAGTAAAAGAAATCCGCGACGAAAAAGAGTTCAATTACGTCAATATTTATATCGAGATCTATTTACATGAAGATTAGGAGAAGGCCATGCTAGGAAAAAAAGAAGGTAAGAGATTATATGATTATGTACCGAATTATGTGGTATTTGATCTAGAGACAACAGGGCTTAATGTGAAGAAGGATGCGGTAATAGAGATTTCCGCAGTAAGGGTAAGAGGACAAGAAATCGTAGATGAATTTACCACATTGGTGAATCCGTGCCGTCCCATTGCCCCAGGAGCCAGTAGGGTCAATGGAATCACAGATGAGATGGTGGAGGATGCACCGACATTTGATATTGCCTTGGCAGACTTTATGGACTTTGCACAAGATGAAGTTTTAATAGGGCACAATATTGCTAATTTTGATATTAAAATTCTTAATCGGGATGCTAAGAATTATTGGAACAAGATCGTTACCAATGATTATTTGGATACCTTATCTATGGCAAGGATGCATTTGCCACAACTAAAGCATCACAGGCTAGTAGATGTGGCGATGCATTATGGAATTTCCACCCAGGGAGCCCATAGAGCCTTGAATGATTGCAAGATGACCCAGCAGGTCTTTGAACGCCTAAGTAGAGAGTGCTAGAAGGAATCTTCCTTCTTGCGAATAAAAGAGGGGAGTGACTTGATGAAGCAGAATGAATTATTGAAAAAGCTATCCCAAAAGATATCAGAAATAAAATCAAAAAGGAAATTAAAAAAAGAGGCTAAGAAAAATTCGAATTCAAACAAAGGAGCTATAGTACTTGCCTGTATTGTTGCGTGTATAGGATTTGGTGGTTGGGGGATTGAAATCGCCGATGCAATTATGGACGATTGTGCAGAGAAGGGCTGTTCTAGTCAAAAGGCAAACAATTCTGAGTATTGTGAATATCACCAATCTAGAATAAGTTATGAGGAGCGTGCAGAAGAGCGCACACGAAAGCATAATTACCTGAAAGCTCAAGAAGAGAAGCGCCAAAAGGAAATGCAGGAGTTTAAGAATAGTTTGAAGAGTAATAAGCACCATTACAGCAACAGCAGTAGTAGTTCGCATCAAGATTATGATGATGGTTATGATGATATCTATACGGAGGGAGATTATGATTATGACCGCTATCAAACCGACCAGGACTATGCCGATGGAGTGGATGATGCCATGGACGAATTCCAAGAAGATGGTTGGTAGAAAAGTATATTAGGCAAAATAATAAGGGCCTAGCAAGCTAGAGTGATATTGCTTGCTAGGCCCTTCCTTATGCCTTCCTTATTTGGTTTTTACTTTTTTAGCCTTGGACCAACTAGAGGTGTAAGTCTTACCAGAAATCTTCATCTTGGTGCGAACTCGAACATAGTAGGTGGTCTTGGCCTTTAGAGAAGAAATCTTAAGGCTGGTCTTGGTATATCCATTGACGGCCTTGGTCTTGGCATTTTTAAACTTGGATGAAGTGCTATATTGGACTTCATAAGCAGAGATCCTTGCTTTGGACATCTTGGTAGATTGCTTAGACCATTTGGCGGTAAAGGCTTTTTTACCAGCAATCGGTGTCTTCATGGTAGTAGCTGCAGGTTGAATCGTATAAGTACCGGTCAAGCTGCCACTATAATTTCCCTTCAAGGTTGCCTTTACTTTGTAGGTGCCTACATCTTTGCTCTGGGTATAGGTCAAGGTGTAGTTCGAAGGAGAAATGGTCTTTCCCTTACGATCCTTTACGACAACAGATGGCTTTTGCACTTTGCCATTATAGGTATAGCTTGTCTTAGAAAGGGTTAATTTCTCAGGGGAGGCTATTTTTTTCGTGGAAAGTGTTTGGCCACATTTGCTACAAGTAGTAGTGATGGAACCATCTTTGTTTATGGTTGCTTTTTTAACCGTGTTTTTTGCCTGGTGGTTATTGCAGGTCACATTTACAGTAAGAAGCTTGGAGCTGAAATTAGATTCTTTTTTGTCCGCTTCAATCTGATTAGCAACATATTGCAAGGATACTTCCCCGGTTCCTGTAGGATTCAAAACCGTAGAACCAGAAGCATTGGTGGTAATGGTTGCAGGACCCTCAAGGACCTTCCACTGACCATCTTCCCTGGCATCAAAGCCATACCAAGCAACTCCATCCTTGTCGGTGGCATTTAGTTTGATCTTGTCTAGATTCAAGGTCTCGCTAGAATCTAGGTTAACATTGGATGTTTGAGGTGTTATGGCCTTTAACTTGTAGAGCGGCTGGTAGCTGTCTGCAATATATCTTGTCTGGGTGCATCGATAGGTTAAGGTGCCGCCGTATGGAGCCACAAAGACATTGCGATTGAGCTCGTAGATTGCTCTCCTAGCAGTAGGATGATCCTCGATGACTTGCTTCCAATCTACAAGGCCTTCCTTTTCATTGTTGGATTCAATAGCAATATCTGTGCTATAACCATCGGCTGGTCTTGTGATAGCACGGTAGTAGAGATTCTTGGTGGCACTACTATAGGCATTTGCCCCTCCACTGGTCCCGGTAAAGTGATAAAAGACATCACCCTTTATGATATAGACATCATAGGAAGCAATGACCGCATTGGTATAATTCAAGGTTACATCGCCATTATAGACCTGCTTGAAGACCTGGCAGGTAGTATGCGCAGGAACGTTGATTTCAACTTCGCTGCTGGAAGTGCTTTCCGCCGTAATCCAGTCAGATGTGGTTTTGGTGGTAGAAGTAGAAATATTAAGGCCGATCATTTGAGTGACAGAGACGCTTCCTTCTCCTACAAATGGAATAGTATAACTTTGACTAACTGTCGCTTGAGTGGAAGTAGACAAATCATTGGATTTGGTCTGGCTTGTCTCTGTGCAGTATTGAGTTCCGGAAGTAGAAGAATATGAGGACTTAAGGACAGCATCGGATGATGTTAGATTCTCTAGCGTCTCGGCAGAGGTAAACTCAGCTATACCCTGGGATACTTTGATTCCTTTGCGTTTTAAGGTATCTAGACCCGCTCCTATCTTGACATCTGTATCAACAGAGGTTGTAAGGTAGCTGTTAGAATCAGCATAGTTGAAATTGGTGAAGAGAATTCCGTTGTCTCCGTCCTTGATATAGAAGGTAGTTGAAGCAGTCTGGCTAAACTCGTCGGCAAAGTCCTCATTAATAGCCTTGGCAGCTGCATATGGTGATGTCACATCAATCAGACTGTAGCTTCCATTGAAAATATAATTGTTCTTGTCATCTGTTTCATTAGCAGAACCTATGGCATTGGCAACGGCGATCCAGTTTTGCAAGGTCCGCTCCTGAGTTAGCTGGGTTAAAAACAGCTTGCTACCGGAAGGAATTTCCTCTATATTTGCAGCATAAAGATTACAAGTCACTTCCGCAGCCGAGGTATTTACCTCTGCGGAATAGCCCAAGTAGAGATCACTTCCGCCGGCACCGGCATTTAAATCCTGCACTTTGCCATTTACATTTCGAACCCTAGGTTTATCCACATACTTACGATGGCTGTCACAATAGGCGAGTAATGAGGTAATGGCAGGACCCGCATTCTCATCAGTAGTATAGTAAAGGTAGATATCATCACTATCCTTTTTGCCTTGGTTGAAATCACCGTCAGAGTCACCTATGGTGTTAATTGGCTTGTAAGTACATCCCTGATAGGTGATGGATGATTTTTTTTCACCGGAAAAGACCAGTCCGTGGATGGCCTTGGATGCATCGGTAGATGTGGTATATCCACCAAAGATGTATTTTCCGCCAGCCTTGCAATTAAAATCCTCTCCAAGCTTTATGGTGCCGCTTGCAAAATCGTCTTTGATTGTGTCTTTACTACCTGCAATGAGGGTAATCCCCGTTACATAGGATGTGGTGGCTGCCTTTACGGTTTGCGCTGTATCTGGCAGATAAAAGGCCGATAAAGCGATCATAGTTAAGGTAAGAGTAAAAGCTAACCCTTTTTTTAATTTTGTCATAAAATCCTCCTCTCAAGATATTAGTGCTGTCGCACAATGAGACAGTCTTATATATTCGTCACTCTAGTAACTTTATCTTAGTATAAAAGGAGGATTTTGCCATCGCCCAAAATCAGCTTCAAATGGACATTTTAGCGAAGCATATAAGTATGTAGTTCCTTGCGGGTACTGATTCCTAGCTTGTTGTAAATATTCGTAAGGTGTTGCTTTACCGTGCTTTGTGAAATATGAAGATGAGAGCTGATTTCGCTATTGCTCCAGCCTCTGTTTGCTAGCATGGCAATGGTAAATTCCGTAGTGGTCAGATTGTCTGCTACATCTTCCTTGGTATCTGGATTGTGGATGCGACGCCATCCATAGGAAAAGTTGTAGGTGATTTGGATGATTCGCTTGTAGTCATGGGGGTATTTTTCCTGAAGACAAGTCTCAATCAGTCCTTGTAATAGTCCATGATGTTCTCCGATGCCTTCAATCAAATCATCTGGCCTAGCTAGTTGCCAGGCATCAAGAAAGTACTTTTGAGCCATAGGGGTATTTTTGAGATTCATAGCATCCATGGCGGCAACGAGATTGAGATAGATCATGGCGATAGGATAGGGATTTTGACAAAGCATGAGGCAGGTATTGACAATGCCAAGAGAAGTCTCATACTTTTTCTCCAAGTATGCATGATGAGCCAAGACATAAGCTCCCCACAGCTGCATGCCCTTAGGCAGGCTGTTGATATAGTCCGACAGAGGTGGAATCCTTCCTAAAGGAAGATGAAGCAAGGTCTTAGCAGCATTTGCCACGAAGATAGTCATGGCCATGTCAGCGGAATCTTCCTTGCAGGTTAGAGCAAGCTGCAGATTGTGGGAAAGGCTATCAAGACACTTTCGAGCAGCATAAATCTGGTTTAGAGATAGGTTGGCAAAGGCGCTAATAAAATTGGCAGAAAGGCGAAGCATGTCATCGGGATGTTCCAGATAAAGAGAGGCATGCTCCACCGCTAGTTGTGGCTGTCCGCTGAAATAGTAATATTCTGCTAGGGCCACTTGCCGGTCATCTTCATCTTCTAGTCCTTGGATCAGTTCCATACATTTGCCAGGAGCAAAGGAACTGCTCATAAGGCGCATAGGGATGTGGACCTGCATAGGGGGCCGGCTTTCTAGCGCTACAGGCTTGTGGCTAAGTCCTAGCAGATAATCTGTTGTAACGCCAAATTCCTGTGCAATCAAAATCAACAAATCGCTGCTTATGGTTTTGGTATCGGTATTAAGGATACGGCTGATCTGGGAAGGGGCGCAGCCGATGCGCCCTGCTAGGTCTTTTTGAGAGATGTGATGTTCTTCTAATAATTCACGAATGCGCTGTGCATGGATAGAGCTATCTTTCATAATGCTTTTCCTTTATTTGGTAAATTGGTTTTCTTGAGCTTAAGATAACATGCCAGTTGCAGATTTGCAATCGCCTTTATATTTTGCATAAGTAAACAAAATAAGCTGCATAGCATAAGAGCATGATAATGCCACATGGCTTTCTGAGTTCTTTTTTTCGGAAGGCTCCAAACCACAAGAGGAGGCCAGAAGCGATGGCAATCAGGGTGTCTGTGATGAATTTGTTTTCAAATGGAACATCGCAGATTAAAGAGGTGGTGCCAATGACAAATAGGATATTGAAGATGTTACTTCCTACAATATTTCCAATGGCGATTCCTACATTTCCTTTCTTTGCAGCAGTTACCGAGGTAACGAGTTCTGGAAGAGAGGTTCCAAATGCCACGATGGTAAGGCCGATAAAGCGTTCGCTCATTCCGAAGTAGCGAGCAATCTCAGAGGCGCCATCGACAGCAAAGTCACTGCCTTTTACCACGAGAATGCATCCTATGACAATCATGAGAATGCATTTCCACAGAGGATGATCCTTGGTAGGCTCTTCTTCGGAACTATTTCCTTTCTTGGCCATACGAAAGAGGTAGACGAGGTAAAGGATAAACATTCCCCAAAAGATCAAGCCTTCGATTCTGGTGATTCGAGAACCTGTCATGCCAAAGACGAGCATAAGCACCGTCATGAGTATCATGAAGGGAATCTCATAGCGCAAAGTCGATTTTTGAATTGCAACATTGGTAATGACCGATGTGATTCCTAGGATTATGAGAATGTTTAGGATGTTACTTCCTACTACATTTCCAATGGTGATGCCGGCATTTGAGGAGATCGCAGCAGTGATACTGACTGCGGCTTCTGGAAGGGAAGTTCCCATAGCGACAATGGTAAGTCCTACGATGAGCTGGGGAATGCCTAGTTTCCTTGCTATACTAGAGGCACCTTCCACGAACCAGTCAGCGCCCTTTACTAGCATGATAAATCCGATGATTAATAGAATGACCTGCCAAATCATAATTGTATCCTCACTTTCTATTCTTGGTGGAGTAGGTATAAAAAAAGAGACTCCTACTGCATAAGCAGTAAAAGTCTCGCTATTTCAATCACTTTCCGAGTTATGTCTTCATAACTGTACTGACGAAGAAGTGAACCGAACCAGTCGGCAAGCTACTCCCTTTTAACGGCAAAATCATAGCAAAGTACAAAGGCAAAGTCAAGCATTTGTGAAAAATTGAAATAGAAAGAAATATTTTTTTATGCTATAATTTCGACTTAGTGAATTAAGGGAAGGAGAAAGTAAAAATGAAACATGGTATTTTAAGCAAATTATATGGAAATATGAAAATGACCTGGAAGGGAGTGATCCTATTTGCCATTATAGCAGGTGTGTATACGGGACTAATCATGCTTCCACCACAGCTGAAAGAAACATCTCTTCAAGATATTGGAATTAATCTGGAATGGTGGGTCATCTTTGCCATGATTATTGTAGTGAACTGCAAAAAGAACTGGCAAGCGATGCTGAAGACCTTTGTCTTTTTCTTGATTAGTCAGCCGATTATATATGGTATTCAAATCTTGTTTGGAGACCTTACCTTGGATATGGCTTGCTACTACTATAGAATGACCTGGCTTCCATGGACCATCGCCGTACTTCCTATGGCCTTCATCGCTTTTTATAGTAAGAAAGACAATATCCTAGGAGTGATTATTCTAGCCCTGGCAAATACCATACAGCTTGTAGAAGGAATCATCTATTTCCTTAAGGCTGCTGGTGACTTTCCACATCATATCATTAGCGCGATCATCTGTATCTTGTCGATCTTTGCTATGACATTTGGCATTCAAAAGTCAAAGAAACATCGCATCTGGGCGATCCTGCTTCCAATTATCTTTACGGTAGTGATTGGCATCTTTGCTCTGTTGACTGGCAGAATGAATTACTAATAAGAAAAGCGACAATAGAATTTCCTAAAAAAGACATATCCCCCTAAATTAGGCTGTAGCCCCTAATTTAGGGGGATATTTTCTTGCCTGTGTATGTGAGATTCCCCTAAAAGCTGAAGAAGTCCTCATCTTAGTGGAAAAATTGTCAGGGGATGATGTCTCGATTCCCCTAAGATGAGAAGAAATCGCTATCTTAGGGGAAAAAATGCCAGGGGATGATGCCAGGATTCCCCTAAGATGTCGAAGAAAACGCCATCTTAGTGGAAAAAAAGCCAGGGGATGATGCCAGGATTCCCCTAAGATGTGAGAAAACCACCATCTTAGGGGAAAAATTGTTATGGGATGATGTATTGATTCCCCTAAGA
>CAVJBW010000030.1:0-11450 GCA_963647625.1 Lachnospiraceae bacterium | reverse complement strand
ATTTTGCTTTCTTCAATATCGATTTCACCAAATAAACGAGTATTTGCTTTCATTGATTTCTCCTTTCTCATCTAGTCCCTGTTCTTAGAGATAATCTAATAATGATTCTTTATTAATCTTGGACGCTGCTGTCAAGGATGCTGTATAGGCATTATAGGCAGCTGTATAATCAACGACAATATCTGAAATGTCCCTATCTTCATTGTCCGATTTTAGCTCTTCGATGGTCTCTTGCTGGGCGTTTATCCTATTTTTCGTAAGAGATAGACGAGCTGACCTGCTTCCTACGTCCGTAAGTGCAAGACTGACATCACTTAAATAGCCGGAGAAGTCTTCAATCGCATCTGAGAATTTATTTTGCACATATTCTTCATAATAATCAGATTCTTTTTGAGCTGCTTCAAGCCAAGACTCTAGGCGACTTTTTTCCGTCTCATCTGTAGTAGAAGTAATCATATTCTGGATCTGATTGATCTTGTCTGTGGCGCTTTGGGCCTTGCTGATAGCATCTGCTAACTCTTTGACATCTCTAGCCAAAGAAGCATCAAATACATCGCTAGCCTGGGTATTGACGGTTAAGGTCTGATTGCTCGATACCGTATATTCAATGGCTTGGTCTTCTTTGGTAAAGGTAACAGGACTTAAAGCCACTCCATCTTCTGTCACTTCTGTCTTGGTGCAATCAAAGTAATGCTCTGGCCTTAGCTCTCCTTCTTCAAATCCCGTCTTGGTATAGCTAATGGAAATATCTGTAGCCTCTGTTTGTTTGAAGGTATTGGCTACATTTTTGCCTAATATCAACTCTCCGGTATCTGCAAGAAATAGCACTTCATCATCGCCAAGGGTGTAGCCACCTTGCTGCCAGTCCGTCTTGGTGGTATTGGTTACCGCAAAGCTTTGCTCCGCCTCAGTTCCATCCGCCGCCATATAGGTATAAGCAAGGGAACTTGGATTGGTTAAAGGCTGCTCTTCATTATAAGCAGCATAGGACAAGCGAATCCTTTGAAAAGTCTGGCTTGTAGGCATTGCAATACTAGTGGTTCCTCCTGCGGCAACATCAGCGCTCACATTTGAAATGGTGACTTCATTTGCAAAATAATCTTGATCCTCCACATCGGTATAGGTAAAATGCTCTTTTAGTTCATAAATATCATTGGAATCCGCCTTGGTAAAAGTCAGATTTTCATTGGTCTTATAGCCTGTAAAAACCGTCCTTCCGGCATAATCTGTATTTCCTTCTGCATAGAACTGATCTGCTAGCGCTTGAAGGTTGGTAATCACTGCCTTTCTATCATCTGCGGTCAAGGTATCCGATGCCCCTTTGACACACTGGCGATACATGTCTGTTACAAGCTCTTTCATATTGGAAAGGGAGGTCTCTGTTACATCCATCCAGGACTCAGCATCCGGAATATTTTTCTCGTAATACTGGTTGACTTCGCTTAAAGTATCCGCCAAGCGAAGGGAGCGAATCGCTACAACAGGGTCCTCTGATGCTCTAGCAATCTTCTTTTGGGTAGACATCTGAGTATTATAAGTATCCACATTTACCTTGTTGGCATTCATATTGTATTTTGAATTTTTCACAATAATATTATTGGTAATTCGCATAGGTCCTTTCCTCCTTATACTCCAGTTTCTAGGATTAGTCTGTCATACATTTCCGCCAATACAGATACCATCTTAGAAGAAAGATTGTAAGCATTTTGAAACTTCACCAGATCTAGTGCCTCTTCGTCTTCATCTACTCCGGAAATCGACAGTCTTTGGTTGGAAATGGTATTGGCCATATCGGTAGAATTTTTCGAAAAAATCTCGGCTTCCTGGGTATCTACTGAGCTATCAGAAATCAGACATTGTAAGAAGTCCGATGCTGCACTTCCTCGATACATCACCACATCACTTTTCAAGGTAGATAGCTTCGTTACTACGGAGTAGTCTGCTACACCATTGGCCGGATCGGCGGTTGTGGCAAAACGCCTTGGGTCCTTCACGGTTTCATTGGAAACAGATATATTCAAAGCCGTTAAGGCATAATAGCTTTGGACTTTCTCTGTAGATAGGCTAGAAAAGCTTCCCGTCTGCTCACTTAAATCATATTGAGTATCTGTAATGCTACTATTAGCCACCCAGAAACATCCCATCTTGATGGAATCCCCATCACTATTTAGATAATAATTGCTCTTAGGATTGCCATCATCGTCAAGGACTAATTCTCTCTTGGCATCTGTTTCATACATTTCTATCTTGTTGAATTCCTGGCAAAAATTGCGAAGGAACTCATTGAGCTGGGCCTGATAATAAGGAATTCCCATATAGTCTACATTGTCTCCTACGCTTAGGCTATCTCCTTCATTGAGACTCTTCGTATCCGTTCCTTCTTTTAGGATAAATTCAAAGGACTCTAGCTCTCCTGCATCATTATAATAGGCGGTAAAAGAGTCATAGGCATAATCTTTGTTATTGATGGTAATCAGTCCTGACTCTGATAGGTTCAGGTCTGCTATGGCAATGGCCTGATTGGACTTTACTTTCAGCACCGGCGAAGAAGCACTTGTATCAATGCCTTCTAGTTCTCCTTGGAAATATTCTCCATTGTTACCATCTCTCATCATCAACAGAGCCTTTAGCCTGCCTGAATTCGAAGAACTTCCTCCATGAAAGACATTGCCTGTTGCCTCCCATTGAATCTCATATAGACCATCGGCATCCGACTGATTGACTTTATTCTCCCGGGCCACGCACTTTAAGGTATTATATTCATTGCCATTGACTAGCACCTGGCCATTGATGGTCACGGTATATAGGGTTGCTCCCGTATAACTATCTGGATTGTTGGTATTTCGTACCTGCTTTTCCGTTGCCTCCGTAGGTACCAGCGTCGATAGTTCATCTACGAGAAGGGCTCTTTGGTCTCTTAGTTCATTGGCATAGCCACCCATAATTTCAATGGTATTAATCTGGTCATTGAGAATCGAAATCTTCTTGGCGATGGAATTGACTTCATCAATACAAGACTTTACCTGGGAATTGACATCTTCTTGGAGATTCTTTAGGTTGATTGCCGTAGAATTAAAGTAAGTGGCAAGGGAAGAAGCTCCTGAGATAAACTGGTTTCGTACGCTATTGTCAGAGGCATTGGTAGACAAAGTCTCTAAATAATTGAACATGGTAGACAAAATAGTGGAAAATCCCGTTGTCTTTGAATCATCTGCAAAGGAATCTTCTACCTGGGTTGCATATTCATACAAAGTCTCATACAGGCCCACGGAAGCATTGTTGTCCCAATACTTCGTGTCGTAATAAAGATTTCTTTCCTGGGTAATAGAAGTGGTCTCAACTCCAGTTCCTAGGGTTCCGTATTTTGCATTAACCCGAAGAGCCGCAGAGGCTACTCGGTTGGTTACTTGCTTGGAATATCCTTCTGTCTGAACATTGGAAATATTGTTAGCAACTGTATTTGATGCAATCTGATAGGTGGACAATCCACTATGGGCTGTTGATAATCCTAAAAAGGTTGATGGCATATTGATAAGCCTCCTTTATTACAAGTTGGTCAGAAGATGTTCAATCATTTCACTAACGACATTGATATATCGGCTCGCGGCATTATAGGCATTTTGATATTTAATCATCTTGGTTAATTCTTCGTCGGAAGAGACTCCTACGATGGAATTTCTTGAGGTCAAAAGTGCCTGGGTAGTACTGTCAAGATTCTCTACCGTAGTCTTAAAGACATTGCCATTGGTGCCGAGTTCCCCTATCATCTGTTCATAATATTCTGCAAAGGTCCAGCTGCCTCCTACGCTAGGATTGAGCTGCAAGCTAGCTTGGTTCCACACCTGAGATAGTGCATTTCCCAGCTTGTAGCTGACCTCTCCATTTTGTTCCATATAAGGAATCTTACTAGAGTCCTTTTGAATCTCCTCATTGATGGACAGACTGGTAATGGTATACATCTTGCTGGTATCTGTCAGATCTTCTTCATTGTAAAGATAATAAGTAGCTCCACTAGCATCAGTCACCTCAGTATAACGACTACAGCCAGCTCTTACAAAAAGTTCCTGTGGTGGCAGCTTTTTATCACTTCCCATGCAGCAAGACTCACTATCTAACAGTCTTGTATTTTCTGTTACGGTATAGGTATTTCCCTCTGCATCTGTAAGGGTGGTTCCAATCCCTAGCCCAAGCTGATCTGCCGTGGTTAAGGGACTTAAAATATCATTGATAGAAGTTACAATGGAATGAATCAAGGTATCAAATTCCGCTTGGGAATTCAAGCAAACGGAAGCCCCTGTCACATCCTTATATTCTGACTCGGTCTTGTAATCTGCTGCTGTCAGCTCATTAAAGTACTGAGCAGTCGTATTGACTAGGTCATACATATCCCTATAATCTGCCGCCTTTTCTCCTCTTGCTAGAAGAAGGCCTTTTAGCTTGCCAATATCTGAATTATAAGCGGTGGAGATTTCTGCCGTCAGATCATAGACCTCATAGTTTTCTCCCTCTGCATTTTTTCCTAACTGAGGCCAGATTGGTGTGACAAAATCGCTGGTTTCATCAATATCTAAGCCTATCTCGTAGACCTTTGATTCATTGACGAAGTCCACTCCTTCAATGCTGACCTTGACAATTCCTTCTGGAGTCTCCTTATAGCTTAGGTTGGTAAGCTTTGCAAGTTCATCTAAGGCCACATCTCTCTCATCTCGAAGGGTGGTGGCGGTTTCTACCCCACTCGCTTCGATCTTTTGAATCCGTATATTTAAATCGTAGATGGTATTGCCTAATTCATTGATCTGGCCTACCATATCGCTAATCTGCGTATTTAACTGTTTTTGATAGGTACTCATGTCGTCATAGACTGCCTGAGCCCTGGTAATAAAAAGGGATGCCTTTTGAAGGACAAGGGTCTGATTTACACTGCTTGATGGATCCTTTACCAATTCCTGAAAAGCAACCCAAAGACTTTCATTATCGCTACTTAGAATATCCTGGAAGGACTCTCCATCTAACTCCTGGAGGATATCTTCGATCTCTGTGGATGCATCGTAGGAAGCAGAATAAAATTCATATCGACCGGTTTCCTGTCGATAGGACTTGTCAATAAAGACATCACGGTTGTGAATAACATCAGAGACAGACACTCCAAGACCATTCGTCTGTTTACTAATAGCTGCCTGTACCCCGGATGAAATATAGGTCTTATCTGCAAAGAGGACTTGCTGGCGTACATAGCCTGTGGTATCTACGTTGGTCAAGTTGTTTGCAGTAATATTCATTGCATTTTGGCTATTTTGTAGTCCGGATGCGCCCACCCAGAGACTTCCCATATTATTTGCCATAAAAAAACCTCTTTCTACTGTCTTGCGTCAAATCCCGAAGATGCTAACAAATCTCCGGTATTATAAGCATTCCGGTTATAATTAGCTGTCTCAGGTGCTTGACGAAAACTTCTAAAGAGGTTTAGGTCATATTCTACAAGTTCTAAGGCTTGCAAAGTCAATGCTCGATTCTGTTCATTAATGGCGGCAACTTCTCTCAAAGTCGTGCCTAGCTTAGTTCTAAGTTCCCTTAAACGAGACTGCTCATTTGGCTGCTTATCCAATATTTCAATCATTTTTCCTAAGGTCAGCTCTTCTTTCTTCCGATTCAGAACAACTGACATATCATCCATGATCTGTCCTCGCTTATTCTCTAGATTCCTAAGCGCACTAGAAACATCCTGTTCCTGCCCTGTAATTACTTCTAGCTCCTCTACCTTGGCCTCAATCAGCACCTGCTTTTTGTCAACTCCTAGTTGCAACAGCTGCTGATATAGCACGAGCTCCTGGTCAAGAACATCTAGAAGATTTTCCATTAAACTTGCCACTATCTTTCCTCACTTTAAATCAGAGCACTATTATATTGTTCTAATAATTTTGATGCAAAGTCATCCACACTTACACTATAACTTCCATTGTCTATTGCACTCTTCACGGATGAAACCTTATCTTCTCTGATATCTGGTGCATTCTTTACTGCTTCTTTGGCTACCTGAAAGGTCTGTCCAAAAGAGGAGAGTTGCAACTCATCCTTGGCAGCTGAACTTGTTGAGGATGCATAAGTCTTGGTTGGTTTGCTAGGTTTATATACTTGTGATATCTGGCTATAAGCGTCAATTCGCATATTATGCATCTCCTTTCCTTATCATAATCACATCTCTTAAAAATTCTATATTACCAATCAATTTCTCGTAATATGTATCGGAAATTCTTTTGAAAACTTTATCCCTTTTTTACAAAAGTTCAAGAAAATGCTCCTGACTAAAGATTCATTTCCAAGCAAAGTGGGCAGTGGTCGAATAGGGGAACCTTGCTAAGCATCTTGGTTGCCACAAGATGCTTTCTCATTCTTTCAGAAATCAAAAAATAATCAATTCGCCAGCTTTTTTCATCCTCTCTTCGCCTACGGCCAAAGGGTCTTAGTCCTTTTCCTTGGGAATAATTCGGGTAGAAATAACGAAGGGTATCTACAAATCCAGCTCCAAATAGTTCATCAATCTTATTTCTTTCAAGGTCTAACAGTCCTGCACCAGCCTCATCCATACTAGCTTTTTGTTTGTAACTGACATTCATATCTCCGCATAAGACAATTGGCTTTTTTCGGTCTAATTCTTTCAAATATTCTCGAAGATCATCCTCCCACTTCAGATGCTCTTCCATGGCAGATTCTTGTTTTAAATGCCCAGTAGTATAGACTGCAACGAAGAAATATTCTTCATACTCTAGGGTGACGACTCTTCCTTTTTGATCAAAGCTGCCATCTTCTAGCCCATAGCTTACGGCCAGGGGCTCTTCCTTTACGAACACGGCAGTTCCCGGATAACCATCCTCTGTGGCATACTTCCAATAGGGATGATAACCATCTAATATTACATCAAACTGTCCTTCTTTTAATCTGCTTTCCTGGATACAAAATACGTCTGCTTCGATCCCATTAAAAAATTCTACAAATTCTTTCTTTCTCTTTGAGCTTAGTCCATTGACATTCCAGGAAATAAATCTTTTTTGTTGCATCCCTCTTCCTTTCTATAACCTGCGAAGTCCTTCCCAAATATACAATTCCACTTCTCTAGAAATGAGCTTAGAGCTGATTCTATGCACCCAGCAAAAGATTCCAGGAGTAGAAACTGCCTTGCCACGTCTCGATGCTCTTAAAGATCTTCTCGCTACCGGAGATACCTTGGTAGAAAATGGAAAATGCTTCACAGCGCTTTGTCCTTTGACGAGTTCTTCCTGATCCTTTGCAACTTGAATAAATTCCGTATCCTTTATCCAATAAGGACATACTGCCGTAACCATAATCCGTCTTGGCAAAACTTCCATGCGAAGGGCTCTTGTATAGTGATAGAGAAAGGCCTTGCTAGCCCCATAAATGTTCATATGTTGCAGTGGCTGAAATGCTGCCGTCGAGCATACCTGCATGATCCGATCCCCTGCCTTCATAAAAGGCAGCACCGAGGTCGTCATCTGTACTGCGGCCTTGCAATTCAAATCAATCATATGCAGGCTATCATAAGGCGTCACTCTCTCATAGTTGCCGATCTTGGCATAACCGGCACAATTGATTAATAGTCCTACCCGAAGTTGCCCTTCTGTAAGCGCCTTGACTAGGTCTTGGTAGCTGTCTTGGCAGGTCAAATCCATAGGGAAAATCCGGCTTTCCATAGATAGGCCCTTTAGTTCCTGGGCCAAAGCTTCTAGCTTGCCCTTTCGTCTTGCAATCAGCCAGATCTCATCGATGCCACTTTCTTCTCTTGCAATTTCCTTGGCATAAGCCATGCCAAGTCCACTTGAAGCCCCTGTAACAATAGCAATTCTCTTCTCTTGCGAAGAGGCGATAATCTTTCTCTTAGATAGCCTTCCTGCAATCAAGGCCAAAATAATGCCTGCCACAGCACAGACTAGTACGACATTTCCTAAAAAATTACGAATCCACCAAAGGATGTCCAAAATTATATTCCACATATCATATCCTTTCTCCTGATTTAACCATTATAGCAGATTTTTCCATAGAATCTAGATGGCTTGCCTGGCAAAGCCCCCTCAAATGTCAACCTTCACTATTCCCAATGTTGACTTTTCATATTTCCTCCTATATAATAGGCGAGAAAGAAACGAGGAAAATTTTATGTTAAATTTGGCTAATGAAATCATACACGGCTACCGCCTAGAGCAAGACTCTCAGCTAGCAATCTTTAAGGATGCTCCCCTTGATCAGCTCTGCGCCGGTGCCAATGAAATACGAAAAAATCTCTGTGGGAATCATGTGGATTTATGTACCATTATCAATGGACGTGCAGGGAAGTGCTCAGAGAACTGCAAGTTCTGCGCCCAATCCGCGCATCATCATACTTCCTGTGAGGAATATGACATGCTTAGTCCACAGGACTTTTTAAAGGATTGCCTTGCCAAAGATGAGGCTGGTGTCCATGCCTATTCTATTGTCACAGCAGGTAGAAGTGTCGAAGGACAAGACCTTGATACCTTGGTTGATTCCTACCGCCTTCTTCACCAGCATACTTCCATGAGGCTTTGCGCTTCCCATGGACTGATTTCCCAAGAAGCATTTTATCGCCTAAAAGAAGCTGGTGTTACCATGTATCATTCCAATATTGAAACAAGCCGGCGATATTTTCCAGAGATCTGTACCACCCATACTTTTGAGGACAAACTAGAAGAAATATCTAGGGCACAGAAGGCTGGCCTTATGGTCTGTAGTGGCGGCATCATCGGCATGGGAGAAAGCTTTGAAGATCGCCTGGATATGGCCTTGACTTTGGCCCAGCTCAAGGTTCAGTCGATTCCTTTAAATGCCCTGATTCCAGTAAAGGGAACCCCGCTAGAAGCTCTTCCACTATTAACTAGGGAAGAAATTCTTCGCTGCGTCGCAGCCTTTCGCTATATCAATCCCACGGCCTATATTCGCATTGCAGCAGGCAGAAGCTACTTTGAAGATGGCGGACGAGCACTCTTTATGGCAGGAGCCAATGCCACCATAACCGGAGATATGTTAACCACCGTTGGCAACAACATGGCCCAGGATCGCGAGATGCTTGCTTCCATGGGCTTTGACATAGAAAGAAGGCAATCATGAAAAAAGAAAATAATACCTCCAAGATCTCCGTTAAGTCCATGGCTTTTATTGGACTTATGACGGCTGTGATCTGCATATTGGCTCCTTTGAGCATACCCATTGGCCCGGTGCCAATTTCCTTGACCAATCTGGTCTTGTACTTTACCTTATATCTTTTAGGAACCAAGTCTACCACCATTAGTTACATCATATACTTGTTGTTAGGCCTTGTGGGACTTCCTGTATTTTCCGGATTTACCAGTGGCCCTGCCAAGCTCCTAGGCCCAACCGGTGGCTATCTCATTGGATTTATTCCTATGATTTTGCTAGCCGGCTTGTTTTTAAGGCTTGCCCACAAGCGCCTCGTCCTAGAATGGATCGGGCTCTTTGTCTCTACCTGCGTCTGCTATGCCATTGGCACTTTATGGCTCTCCCTTTCCATGGGTATCAGCCTCAAAGCAGCCGCTTTGGCTGGGGTGGTTCCATTTATCGCAGAAGATATTGTCAAAATGATCGTGGCCATGCTCCTAGGACGCAAGGTCAAAAAACAAGTACAGATCTATCTACCAAAATAAAGTAAGGCCCAAGGGTATATCCCTTGAGCCTTTTATCATTTCATTGATTCGTTCTTTATGCTTTTCCATCACAGCCAAGTACGTTCACAATCTTGTGAGCTACCATTTCTTTAATGGCCTGACGAGCTGGCTTTAAGTATTGACGTGGGTCAAAATCAGATGGGTGAAGAGCCATATGTTCACGGATCGATGCGGTCATTGCGAGACGCAGATCTGAGTCAATATTGATCTTACATACTGCAAGCTGAGCAGCCTGACGAAGCTGATCTTCTGGTACTCCTATTGCACCTGGCATATCTCCGCCATACTTGTTAATCTTTTCTACAAATTCCTGTGGAACAGAAGAAGATCCATGAAGGACGATTGGGAATCCTGGCAGTTTCTTCATGCACTCTTCAAGTACATCAAAGCGAAGCTGTGGATTGGTTCCTGGCTTGAACTTATATGCTCCGTGGCTAGTTCCGATGGCAATTGCTAAGGAATCGCATCCGGTACGATCTACAAATTCTTCCACTTCTTCTGGCTTTGTATAAGAAGAATCCTCTGCAGAGACATTGACTTCATCTTCTACTCCAGCTAAAGTTCCAAGTTCTGCTTCAACCACAACGCCCTTGTCATGAGCATATTCTACAACCTGCTTGGTAATGGCAATATTTTCCTCAAAAGGCTTGGAAGATGCATCAATCATAACAGAAGTAAATCCACCGTCGATACAGCTCTTGCATAGTTCAAAGCTGTCACCATGATCTAAGTGAAGACAGATTGGAAGGTCTGTTTCAATAATTGCAGACTCTACCAATTTCATTAAATAAGTATGATTGGCATAGTTACGTGCTCCCTTAGAGACCTGAAGAATAAGTGGTGCTCTAAGCTCTCCTGCTGCCTCGGTAATTCCCTGGACAATCTCCATGTTGTTTACATTGAATGCTCCAATGGCATATCCTCCATTGTAAGCCTTTTCAAACATTTCCTTCGTTGTTACTAGTGGCATAAGCTCACTCTCCTTTTCTTTTATTTTATGGCTTTATCTAGCCAATACTTCCTGGATTTCTCCGATATACATGGTATGGTAATCATGATCTGCATAAAAAGTCGCATCAATGCTTCCATCCTCAAAGGTTTCCTTAGGCATAGGAACCTTCGCTAGCTTCTTGCATACAATTGCAAAATTGCCTTCATCGATGAAAGGAATCTCCTTATGCAGGTTCACTTTCATTCCCGCGGTCTTTATTTTATCCTCGTCTCTTCCTGATGCTGTTCCTAAATATTTCAGAGCCGAGCGGTACTTCTCATCAAAAAAGGTTAAAGAAAATACCTGTGATTTATCGATTAATTCCTTGGTATATCTAGATTCTCTCACATAGATATTGACTACTTTCTTGCCCCACATAATGCCGATTCCGCCCCAGGCTACGGTCATGGTATTCACCTTGCCATCTGCCATGGCGGTCAATAAAGCCCAATCTTTTTCAAACATCTTAAATGGATTGATTTCTAAAGCATCCGGGTCTAATGGTTGAAATGAATGCATCCAACTACCTCCTCATTAAGCATAACGATTCTGTCATATCTATTGTAACAGATTTTCCTACAAATGCGTGAAAAATATCATCTACATCTGTTTTCGCACAGTCAGATATTCATTGTCCGATTGGTAATAAGGGCATTCTCTGTATTTGCTTGCATAAAAGTGTGCCAAATCATCTTCATCCATAGAGACATCACAGTAGTATTCATCGTCCTGTTCATCATAGATAAAAT
>CAVJBW010000029.1:0-12267 GCA_963647625.1 Lachnospiraceae bacterium | reverse complement strand
CCTTCACCTGGAATGTAAGATGTAACTTCGATTCCGTTTGAAAGACGAACTCTGGCAATTTTTCTAAGCGCTGAGTTAGGCTTTTTAGGGGTTGCAGTCTTAACAGCTGTACAAACACCACGCTTCTGTGGAGAAGATGTAGCTGTAGGCTTCTTCTTAAGAGAATTGTAACCTCTCTGAAGAGCTGGTGCAGTAGACTTCTTTACAGATGTCTGACGTCCCTTTCTTACTAACTGGTTAAATGTTGGCATTATTTTCACCTCCTGTAGTATTTTTTACACGTGCACATTTTTATGCACGCTAAAATATTATATAAACATCCAAGGCCCCTGTCAAGATATTTTTAAAGAAAAAATAACCTGCAAAGGTCAGAACCAAGTCCAACCTTCGCAGGTTATCAAAACCGCCTTGCGGCATTCATAAGATTGCTACTCTAAAGTAACATCTATTTTATTCTTCATCGATAACAACTGTATCATCTACAACTGCTTCTGCATCATCTGCAAAGTCTTCGAAATCTTCAAAGTCCTCTGTTGCTTCTACCATCTGCTCGTTGTAATCAGTGTTCAACTTGATATTGCTGTAACGCTTCATACCTGTACCAGCTGGGATCAGCTTACCGATGATAACATTTTCCTTCAAGCCGATAAGTGGATCAACTTTTCCTTTGATTGCAGCATCTGTAAGTACTTTTGTTGTCTCCTGGAAGGAAGCTGCTGACAAGAATGAGTTGGTAGCAAGAGAAGCCTTGGTAATACCAAGAAGTACCTGCTTACCTTCTGCAACTTCTTTGCCTTCTGCCTCGAGTTGCTCGTTCATATCTTCGAAGTCAAGGATATCAACAAGGGTTCCTGGTAAGAACTCAGAATCTCCGTTGTTCTCGATTCGAATCTTCTTAAGCATCTGACGAACAATAACTTCGATATGCTTGTCGTTGATTTCAACACCCTGCAGGCGGTATACACGCTGTACTTCCTGAAGCATGTAATCCTGAACGGCTCTAACACCCTTAATCTTTAAGATATCATGTGGGTTAACAGAACCTTCTGTCAATTCATCACCAGCTTCAAGAACCTGACCATCAGTAACCTTGATACGTGATCCATAAGGAATCAAGTATGCCTTGCTCTCTCCGGTCTCGCTGTTGGTAACAACAACTTCACGCTTCTTCTTGGTGTCTTTGATTTCTGCAGTTCCTGCAAATTCTGTGATAATTGCAAGTCCCTTAGGTTTTCTAGCCTCGAACAATTCTTCGACACGAGGAAGACCCTGTGTGATATCGTCTCCGGCAACACCACCACTATGGAAGGTTCTCATGGTAAGCTGTGTACCAGGCTCACCGATTGACTGAGCTGCGATAATACCAATTGCCTCACCTACTTGAACAGCCTGTCCAGTTGCAAGGTTGGAACCATAACATTTTGCACAAACACCAACGTGTGAACGGCAAGTTAAGATATTACGGATTTTAACCTTTGTAATCTCGCCACCGTTTTCATCAACACCCTTGGTCATGATTGCATGTGCACGCTTTGGTGTAATCATGTGATTTGCCTTCACGAGCACGTTGCCATCTTTATCAAGAATTGTCTCACAAGAATATCTTCCTGTAATACGTTCCTCAAGGCTCTCGATTTCCTCACGGCCATCCATGAATGCTGTAACATAGCTTCCTGGAATCTCACGATTCTTGCCTTCATTACAATCTGTCTCACGAATGATCAATTCCTGTGAAACATCAACAAGACGTCTTGTCAAATATCCTGAATCGGCGGTACGAAGAGCGGTATCTGACATACCCTTTCTAGCTCCATGCGCTGACATGAAGTACTCCAATACGTCAAGACCTTCACGGAAGTTTGACTTGATTGGAAGTTCGATGGTACGACCTGTTGTATCTGCCATCAAACCACGCATACCAGCAAGCTGTTTGATCTGCTTGTCAGAACCACGGGCTCCGGAATCAGCCATCATGAAGATGTTGTTGTACTTGTCAAGTCCATCCAAAAGGGCTGTAGTCAAGTCATCATCTGTCTTCTTCCAGGTCTCAACAACGTCTTTGTAACGCTCTTCCTCTGTCAAAAGACCTCTCTTGTACTTTCTTGTAATTACATCAACAGCTTCCTCAGCCTCTGCGATCAACTGTGGCTTCTGTGGTGGCACGGTCATATCTGAAATAGATACGGTCATGGCAGCACGTGTTGAGTACTTGTAACCCATAGCCTTGATCTCATCGAGAACTTCAGCTGTCTTTGTAGCTCCGTGTGTATTGATAACTTTTTCAAGGATCTGCTTCAATCCCTTTTTGCCAACATGGAAATCAATTTCATACTTGAGGGCATTTTCTGGGTTGCTTCTGTCGACAAATCCAAGATCCTGAGGAATGATTTCGTTAAAAATCAAACGTCCAAGGGTAGTCTTTACATTGCCTTCTACAACTGTACCATCTTCAAGAGTTGCACTCTTGTGTACGTAAATTGCCTGATGAAGAGAGATTTCTTTATTTTCATATGCAAGCAAAGCATAGTTCATATCTGGGAAGTAATGTCCCAGGATATCTCTGGCTTTACAGATAACGTGACGATTGTCATCGGTAACATCTTCGAAATGAATCATATCGTCGATACCGAGTCCATCAGCTTTATCCATGTCTGCCTTGATGTCCTCTACGCTGGTATAGACCTTGTCAGAAACAGTGGTGATTCCCTCCTGGCCAGAATAGTCAGCAAGACGATCCATGGTCAAGTAGTAGATACCAAGTACCATATCCTGTGAAGGAACGGCTACAGGGCCACCATCTGAAGGCTTAAGCAAGTTGTTTGGTGACAAGAGCATGAAACGACATTCTGCCTGTGCTTCCTCGGTAAGTGGAAGATGGACAGCCATCTGGTCTCCATCGAAATCGGCGTTGTATGCGGTACATACAAGTGGATGAAGCTTGATTGCTTTACCTTCTACCAAGATAGGCTCAAATGCCTGGATACCAAGTCTATGAAGTGTAGGAGCACGGTTCAACATAACCGGATGCTCTTTGATTACTTCTTCTAACACATCCCAAACTTCTGGCTGAAGCTTTTCAACCATCTTCTTGGCATTTTTAATGTTGTGTGCGATTTCTCTTGAAACCAATTCCTTCATAACGAATGGCTTGAAGAGTTCGATTGCCATCTCTTTTGGAAGACCACACTGATAAATCTTGAGTTCTGGTCCTACAACGATAACAGAACGTCCTGAATAGTCAACACGTTTACCGAGCAAGTTCTGACGGAAACGTCCTGACTTACCTTTTAACATGTCAGAAAGTGACTTGAGGGCTCTGTTTCCAGGTCCTGTAACTGGACGGCCTCTACGACCGTTGTCAATCAAACCATCGACAGCTTCCTGGAGCATACGCTTTTCATTGCGGACAATGATATCTGGAGCGCCAAGCTCTAAGAGTCTGCGGAGACGGTTATTTCTATTGATAATACGACGATACAAATCGTTCAAATCAGATGTTGCAAAACGTCCACCATCCAACTGAACCATTGGACGAAGATCTGGAGGGATAACCGGAATAACTGTCATGATCATCCACTCTGGCTTGTTGCCTGACTCACGGAAAGCTTCTACAACTTCCAATCTCTTGATTACACGAGCACGCTTCTGGCCTGATGCAGTCTTGAGTTCTGCCTTGAGTTCTGCAGCATCTTTTTCAAGATCAATATCCTGCAATAACTTCTGGATAGCCTCAGCACCCATGCCTACCTTGAATCCAGTACCATACTGTTCTCTGGCATCCTGGTATTCCTGCTCAGAAAGTACCTGCTTGTACATAAGAGGTGTCTCACCTGCATCAAGTACGATATATGATGCAAAATAGAGAACTTTCTCAAGTGTTCTTGGAGAAAGGTCAAGGATAAGTCCCATACGAGATGGGATACCCTTGAAGTACCAAATATGTGATACAGGAGCTGCTAATTCGATGTGTCCCATACGCTCTCTACGAACGCTTGCCTTTGTAATTTCAACACCACAACGGTCGCAGACTACACCCTTATAGCGGATTTTTTTGTATTTACCGCAATGGCATTCCCAGTCCTTGCTTGGTCCAAAGATCTTTTCACAGAAAAGGCCATCTTTTTCTGGCTTAAGAGTTCTGTAGTTGATGGTCTCAGGCTTTTTAACTTCGCCTCTTGACCACTCTCTGATCTTCTCTGGTGATGCCAAGCCAATCTGAATTGCATCAAATTCTATTGGCTGATTTGTTGCTTCTTTATTCATTGCTTCTGGCATTGCTAATCTCCCTTCCTACTATTCCTCTCCAAAACCGTCATCGTCAAAGTCATCATAAGAATCGTCAACTTCCTCAACAAATTCTTCTTCCTCAACATTGACTAATTCTTCGCTGGTTTCATCGAACTCCTGCTTGGTGAATCCACTCTTTGCAAAAGATTCGTTGCTCTCAAATGCGAAGTTTTTGTCTCCGGAAATAATAGCATTGATGTCTGTGTTGCCATATTCGCTGGTTTCCATAAGTTCTACTTCGTTTCTGTCTTCGTCTAAGACTTTGACATCCAAACCAAGTGCCTGTAATTCCTTCAAGAGAACCTTGAATGACTCTGGAATACCAGGTTCAGGGATATTTTCTCCCTTGATAATCGCTTCGTATGTCTTCACACGTCCTACAACGTCATCGGACTTCATGGTCAGGATTTCCTGAAGAGTATAAGAAGCACCATAAGCCTCGAGGGCCCAAACTTCCATCTCTCCGAAACGCTGTCCACCGAACTGTGCTTTACCACCCAAAGGCTGCTGGGTTACAAGTGAGTAAGGACCAGTTGAACGAGCATGGATCTTGTCGTCTACCAAGTGGTGAAGTTTCAGATAATGCATGTGTCCGATAGTAACTGGTGAGTCGAACTCTTCTCCAGTACGGCCATCGCGAAGCTGAACCTTACCATCACGGCCGAGTTTAACACCCTTCCAAAGCTCTCTGTGGGCTCTGTTATCAGATAAGTACTGCATAACATCGTCATTGAGCTGGTCTTTATATTTTGCTTCGAACTCATCCCATTCCATGTTGACGTAGTCATTTGAAAGTTCAAGAGTATCCTGAATATCAATTTCCTTTGCGCCGTCAAATACTGGAGTTTCGATGTTGAATCCTAATGCTTTTGCAGCAAGACTCAAGTGAATCTCGAGGACCTGTCCGATGTTCATACGTGAAGGTACACCCAATGGGTTCAAAACGATGTCCAAAGGACGTCCGTTTGGAAGGAATGGCATATCTTCTACTGGAAGCACGCGGGAAACGACACCCTTGTTACCGTGACGACCAGCCATCTTATCACCAACAGAGATCTTACGTTTCTGGGCGATGTAGATACGAACTGCTTTATTAACACCAGGAGATAATTCATCTCCATTTTCTCTTGTAAATGTCTTGGCTTCTACAACGATACCGTATTCACCATGTGGTACCTTGAGTGAAGTATCACGTACTTCTCTGGCTTTTTCACCAAAGATAGCACGGAGTAACTTCTCCTCTGCTGTAAGCTCTGTCTCTCCCTTTGGAGTAACTTTTCCGACAAGGATATCTCCGGCGCGAACCTCAGCACCGATACGGATAACACCATTTTCATCCAAGTCTTTTAAGGCGTCATCACCGACACCCGGAACATCACGAGTAATCTCTTCTGGTCCGAGCTTGGTATCACGAGCCTCTACTTCGTACTCCTCAATATGTACAGAAGTATAAACATCATCCTGTACAAGTCTCTCTGAAAGAAGTACAGCATCCTCGTAGTTGTAACCTTCCCAAGTCATGAAACCGATAAGTGGGTTCTTACCAAGTGCAAGCTCACCCTCAGATGTAGAAGGGCCATCTGCGATAACCTCGCCTGCCTCTACATGGTCTCCCTTGAAGACGATTGGTCTCTGGTTGTAGCAGTTTGACTGGTTACTACGAGAGAATTTTGTCAAAATATATTCTTCTTTTTCACCCTCATCGGTACGGATGATGATGCGATTTGATTCTGATTTTTCGACAACACCTGCATGTTTTGCAACAACACAAACGCCTGAGTCGACAGCGGCCTTTGGCTCCATACCAGTACCAACAACAGGAGCTTCTGTTGTAAGAAGAGGAACGGCCTGACGCTGCATGTTGGATCCCATCAGAGCACGGTTAGCATCGTCATTCTGAAGGAATGGAATCAAGGCTGTAGCAACTGAGAATACCATCTTAGGAGATACGTCCATGTAGTCAAATAACTGCTTGTCATACTCCTGTGTCTCCTCACGGAAACGACCAGATACTGAGTTACGTACAAAGTATCCATTCTCATCCAACTTCTCGTTAGCCTGTGCTACGTGATAGTTGTCTTCCTCGTCAGCTGTCATGTATACAACTTCGTCTGTAACGCGAGGATTCTTTGGATCAGCCTTGTCAATCTTACGATAAGGTGCCTCGATAAAGCCATACTCATTGATACGAGCGTAACTTGCCAAAGAGTTGATCAAACCGATGTTTGGTCCTTCAGGAGTCTCGATAGGACACATTCTACCGTAGTGAGAATAGTGTACATCTCGAACCTCGAATCCGGCACGGTCACGAGAAAGACCACCAGGTCCAAGGGCTGAAAGACGTCTCTTGTGAGTCAACTCACCAAGAGGGTTGTTCTGATCCATGAACTGTGACAACTGAGAAGAACCGAAGAATTCTTTTACAGCCGCAGTTACAGGTTTGATATTGATAAGGCTCTGAGGAGAAATTCCCTCCAAGTCCTGTGTTGTCATACGCTCGCGAACCACTCTCTCCATACGAGAAAGTCCGATACGGTACTGGTTCTGAAGCAATTCGCCAACGGCACGGATACGACGGTTACCCAAGTGGTCAATGTCGTCGTCCTTTCCTACGCCATACTCTAAGTGCATGTTGTAGTTGATAGAAGCAAAGATATCTTCTCTTGTAATATGCTTTGGAATCAAATCCTGAATATTCTTCTTGATAGCCTCAGCAATCTCTTCCTCGCTTGTATTCTCCTCGAGGATCTGAGCGAGTACTGGATAATAAACTGCCTCGTTTACACCCAAAGAATCTGTATCAAATGATACAAAATTCTTGATGTCAACCATCATATTAGAGAGAACTTTGATATTTCTCTCCTCTCCCTGTACATATACATAAGGAACAGCAGCATTTTGAATCTGGTCAGCAAGTTCTCTGTTTACTACTGTACCAGCTTCTGCCAAAACTTCACCAGTGGTAGGATCTACTACTGTCTCAGCTAAAGTATGTCCATTGATACGATTGCGAAGAGATAATTTTTTGTTGAATTTGTAACGTCCAACCTTGGCAAGATCATATCTTCTAGGGTCAAAGAACATAGCGCTAATCAAACTTTCAGCACTATCTACTGACAAAGGCTCTCCCGGACGAATCTTGCGATATAACTCTAACAAGCCGCCTTCGTAGCTACCGTTTGGCTCTCTTTCTGTGATAGAAGGATCCTTTGCAAAAGATGCCAAGATCTTTGGTTCTTCACCAAAAAGGTCGATAATCTGCTGGTTTGTGCCAACACCAAGGGCACGAATCAATACAGAAATAGGTACCTTTCTGGTTCTATCTACACGAACATAGAAAACGTCATTGGAGTCAGTCTCGTACTCTAACCATGCTCCACGGTTAGGGATTACGGTACAAGAATAAAGTTCCTTACCAATTTTGTCGTGTCCGATAGCATAGTAGATACCAGGGGAACGAACCAACTGGCTAACGATAACACGTTCAGCACCATTGATTACGAAAGTACCTGTCTCTGTCATCAGAGGAAGATCTCCCATAAAGATTTCGTGCTCGTTAATTTCGTCAGTTTCCTTGTTGTAAAGACGTACCTTTACCTTCAAAGGAGCAGCATATGTAGCATCTCTTTCCTTGCACTGTGGAATAGTGTACTTTACTTCGTCTTCACAAAGTGTAAAGTCCACAAACTCCAAGCTAAGCTGACCACTGTAATCAGCGATCGGAGAGATATCAGCGAAGACTTCTTTTAATCCCTCATCGAGGAACCACTGATAAGAATCCTTCTGGACCTCAATCAGGTTAGGCATCTCCAATACCTCTTTTTGTCTCGAATAACTCATACGCATGCTTTTTCCAGCTTTGACTGGACGTATTCTGTTTTTCTCCATTGACGTTTCACCTCTCGTTTTTATTCTGTCTATTGAAAAATGGGCATAATATACCCATTGCACCACAATAAAGCACTCTATACTATACAACAAGAGTCGAAACTATGCAAGCATTTTTTAGGGGAATATTGAAATTTTGCTTTATGGCGCCTTTATCAGTGCCGGCGCAAGCAAACGTAAATATGATAGAAAGTAAGAAAAAGCACCGAAGATATACTCCGGTGCTGTATTCTAGAAAAAATAAAGGTCTAATTACTTTAATGTAACCTTTGCGCCTTCAGCCTCAAGTTTTGTCTTGATGTCTTCAGCAGTAGCCTTGTCAGCTGCTTCCTTAACAAGCTTAGGAGCTCCGTCAACTAATTCCTTAGCTTCCTTAAGTCCAAGACCTGTTGCTTCACGAACAACCTTGATAACCTTAACCTTGTTTGGACCAACTTCTGTAAGTTCTACGTCGAACTCGTCTTTCTCTTCAGCTGCTGCTCCGTCTCCGCCTGCTGCTGCTACAACAACACCTGCTGCTGCAGAAACACCAAACTCTTCTTCACATGCCTTTACAAGGTCATTTAACTCTAATACGCTTAACTCTTTGATAGCTTCGATAAATTCTTCTGTAGTCATCTTTGCCATGATAATTTCCTCCGTTTTTAAATTTAATTTGATAATTTAATGTAGGCCCTGACTTTGCATTTTGCTCATCAGACGCCATGGGTTTTTCAACTCACAAAATTTTATTCAGCTGCAGGTGCTTCCTCAGCTGGAGCTTCTTCAGCTGCTGCTTCTTCAACTGGAGCTTCCTCAGCTACAGGTGCTTCTTCAGCTGGAGCCTCGGCTACTTCACCAGCGCCGCCCTGCTCTGCGATCTGATTAAGAACTCTAGCAAGGTTTGTAACAGGTGACTGTAAGCTTCCAAGCAATTTAGAAAGTAATTCCTCTCTTGAAGGAACTGCTGCTACTGCCTTCATGCCATTTGCATCGTAGAATGTACCTTCTACAACACCAGCTTTGATCTCAAGTGCTGGAGCTGTCTTTGCAAATTTAGCAAGAATACGTGCTGGAGCTGTAGCATCCTCTGTAGAAATAGCAATTGCACTAGGTCCTTCCAAAACTGGTGATAAGCTTTCGCAATCAGTTCCCTTGAAAGCGAAGTTCATCATTGTGTTTTTGTATACCTTGTATGTAACGCCTGCTTCTCTTAATTCCTTACGCAACTGTGTGTCTTCTGCAACAGTAAGACCACGATAGTCAACTACTACAACAGACTGTGCGTCCTTGATGCTTGCTGAAATCTCTTCGATAATCGGCTGCTTAAGTTCAACTTTTGCCACGTTTCGTGTACCTCCTTATTTTATTTCATCTTGCTTAAGACTTGGAGATTTAAAGAAAAGCCCCTCTGCGCTAGACAGAGAGGCTCAAAAATCATAATCAAATCACTTATAGTGATTGATGGTCCTCGGTAGGTTGTATACGTTATGCCTTGCGGCACCTACTGTCTTCGGCAACATGCTTTCGCATTATATCATTGTATTTTTGGGTTGTCAACAACTAGTTTGCAACCTTAGCAACGTTAACCTTTACGCCAGGTCCCATTGTAGGAGCCAAAGAAATGCTCTTAATGTACTGGCCCTTGAGGCTGCTAGGTTTTGCCTTGTTGATGGCATCCATAAGGGTCTGGAAGTTGTCCGCTAATTGTTCCTCTGTAAAGGAAGCTTTTCCAATTGGCACATGGATAATATTTGTCTTGTCCAATCTGTACTCGATCTTACCAGCCTTGATATCGTTAACTGCTTTTGTAACATCCATAGTTACTGTACCAGCTTTTGGGTTTGGCATTAAGCCCTTAGGTCCAAGTACACGTCCTAAACGACCTACAACACCCATCATGTCAGGTGTAGCAACAACAACATCAAAATCCAACCATCCATCGTTCTGGATTCTTGGGATCAACTCGTCTGCTCCAACGAAATCAGCGCCTGCTGCAGTAGCTTCATCAGCCTTAGGTCCCTTAGCGAAAACTAAAACCTTTACTTCTTTACCAGTACCATGTGGTAAAACTACAGCGCCACGGATCTGCTGCTCAGCATGACGTCCGTCACAACCAGTTCTGATATGAGCTTCGATTGTCTCATCAAATTTAGCAGTAGCATTCTTCTTTACCTGAGCGATTGCTTCTGCTGTTTCAAACTGAGCTGACTTGTCGTAAGACTTAGCAAGCTCAACGTATTTCTTTCCTCTTTTCATTGTATATACCTCCTGTGGTAGTATCGGGAGAGGTCCCTCCCACTAAATCAGTTTGTTTCAAACGTTGCAAACAAGGAAGTTCTTTTCGCTAAACTCGAGCATCGTTTGCACTCGCTCTCGTTAATCTCAAAGAACGACCTCGCACTAAATTCGAGCCGCGCTTTCGCTCGCTCTCATTAAGTTGCTTTCGGCCTATTCGGTCACCTCAACGCCCATAGAGCGTGCAGTTCCCTCGATCATGCTCATAGCAGCTTCCAATGAAGCAGCGTTCAAGTCTGGAAGTTTTGTCTCAGCGATTTCCTGAACCTGAGCCTTTGTGATCTTTGCAACCTTTTTCTTGTTAGGTTCTCCAGAACCAGACTGAATCTTTGCAGCCTTTTTAATAAGAACTGCTGCTGGTGGAGTCTTTGTGATGAAGCTAAAGCTTCTGTCTGCGTATACAGTGATTACAACAGGGATAACTGTGTCACCCATATCTGCTGTCTTTGCGTTAAACTGCTTTGTAAATTCAACGATGTTTACACCATGCTGTCCAAGTGCAGGACCAACAGGTGGTGCAGGTGTTGCTTTACCAGCAGGAATCTGCAATTTGATATATCCTTCGATTTTCTTTGCCATTGGATTGTTCCTCCTTAGTTCATTTTCTTAACATCTGCAAAACCGATTTCAACCGGTGTCTCACGGCCGAACAGTTCTACATTGATGGTTACGCTCTGCTTGTTGTGATTCATTGCCTGAATAACACCAACGGTATCTTTCCAAACACCGCCGATAACAGCAACAGTATCACCCTCGTCAAAGTCAACCACTACATTGTCGGTCTTGATTCCAAGTGGTCTAACTTCAGCATCTGACAATGGTACAGGCTTGCTTCCTGGTCCTACGAACCCGGTAACGCCTCTGGTATTTCGAACCACATACCATGTGTCATCATTCATGATCATGTTAATCAAAACGTATCCTGGGTACATCTTCTTTGAAGAAGTCTTGCGAACGCCATTTTTTAACTCTGTGACATCCTGCATAGGAACGCGAACCTCGATAATCTGGTCTTCTAAGTGACGATTCTCGATGGTCTTGTCGATATTTGCTTTGACCTTATTCTCATAGCCTGAGTAAGTATGTACTACATACCAGTTTGCCTCTGCCATATTGCTCTGCCTCCATTATAAATTCACTAGAAAATCAACGCCGTACTGAATCACGTAATCTAGTATTACGATGATAAATGCAACTACAACCGATGTGACTACTACAGCCACTGTCTGCTTTCCAATCGATGGTCCGTCAGGCCATTTGATTTTGCGGAACTCTTTTTTCAGTCCTGAGAACCAGTTAGAAAAGCGTTTTTCTTTTGCGTCTGCCATTTCAACTCTCCTTTACCCCAATTACTTGGTTTCTTTGTGTAAAGTGTGTTTCTTACAGAACTTACAGTACTTGCTCGTTTCCATACGATCTGGATGAGTTTTCTTGTCTTTTGTCGTATTGTAGTTACGCTGCTGACATTCTGTACATGCCAATGTTATTTTTGTGCGCACAACTTCCACCTCCACTTAAATTTTCTTGTGTTTTTCCATGCCCTGATTTTGGGCATAAAAAAAAGACCTACTTCCGTCGCCTAACAAATATATCACAGGCCACTGGCCCCGTCAACATATTTTTTGTGAAATATTAGTGACAAAACAGTCTCTACGTATTATAATGTAGTTGCATAAATGGATTTTTATACCCTGTTAGCCAGATGCAATGTACATTTATCCACTTGCAAAAGGATTCCCGACTATCTTTTTAAAATTGATTGCCAAATCCTTTTTACCAGGATTGTACATATGATATGTGTTCAAATTGTGACAC
>CAVJBW010000028.1:0-12474 GCA_963647625.1 Lachnospiraceae bacterium | reverse complement strand
TGCCACAGGCGGACTATCAAGGAATTGACATTAGCAAGTGGCAAGGAAAAATTGATTGGGAATCGCTAGTAAAAAGTAAAGAAGTAGACTTTGCTATTGTTCGCTGCGCCCATGGCACTGGTGTCATTGATGAGAATTGGGAGACCTATACCAAGGCCTTAGAAGACAATAAGATCCCTTATGGGGTCTATCTTTATTCCACAGCAACTACAACAAAGGAGCTTGATGAAGAGATTGCCTTAATCTGCAAGATGGTCAAGTCTCATAAGGTGGATCTTCCCATCTATCTAGATATGGAAAGTGCTACCATTAAGAATCATTGCACGGCAGAGGAGATTTCCAATCTAGCCTCTTATTTTGTAAAAAAGATTCAAAAGAAAGGCTATAAGGCAGGAATCTATGCTAGCTTGTATTGGTGGTATAAATATTTAAATGATTTTGCTGTTCAAGATAATGGGGCCTATCACTGGGTTGCCCAATATAATGATGTGCTAGAGTATGCCAATGAAGATTTGGTAACGTCTTCGAATAAGTCCTATGCTAAGTATGATGCTCGGCATTATTATGAGACCTGGCAATATTCTTCTAAGGGAAGTGTAGCAGGAATCGCCGGCAATGTAGATTGCAACTATTGGTACGGCTCCTTGGGACTGGCAGGAGTGACAAGCATAAGCAATACTTCGTCAGGAGTTGCACTGAAGTGGAGCAAGGCTTATTGCGCTAAGAAGTATATCATCTATCGAAAAGAAAATGGAGGTAGCTACAAACAAATTGCTGTTACCACGGACCGCTCTTACACCGATAAGACAGCAAAAAGTGGTAAGACCTACATCTACAAGATTAAGTTCAAAACAAAAAATTCTCTGACAGGATGTGGAAGCACCAAAACCATCACTTATCTCCATGCGCCAAGCTTTACCAAGGTATCAAATACTTCTAAGGGCATCAAGCTGACCTGGACAAAGATTGGTGCAGCGAAAAAATATGTTATTTATCGCAAAAAATCAGGAGAAGGCTATAGCAAAATCGCTTCAGTAAAGGCAGCAACCTCTTATACGGATACGACTGCATCAAATGGCGTTAGCTATACCTACAAGATCAAGGCCGTAAATGGCAAGGCCAAATCACAAGGCACTACAACTACATTTGTAAGGGTCAAAAATACCAAGCTTACAAAGGTAAAAAAGGTAAGTAAAGGAGCCTATAAGGCAAAATGGAAAGTTAATTCCAAGGCCACAGGATATGAACTTGCCTATGCAAAGAAAGCCTCTTTTGCAAATAAAAAGGTGGTGAAGATCACTAGCAAAAAGACCCTTTCTAAGACAATAAAAAAGCTAAAAAGCAAAAAAACCTACTACTTCAAAGTTCGCTCTTATCGCAAGGTGGATGGAAAGAAATATGTTTCTTCATGGAGTAATGTCATAAAGGTGAAGATTTCATAAGGAATAGGATATGGCAATAAAAAAACGCACCAAAGAAATATTGAAACGATTAGACGAGACCTATGGCAAGGAACAAATCTGCTATCTAGAATATCAGACGCCTTGGCAGCTGCTCATTGCAACGATTCTAAGTGCCCAGTGTACCGATGCAAGAGTCAATCTAGTTACAAAGGAGCTGTTTGTAAAGTATGATTCCATAGAAAAATTTGCCCAGGCCCAGCTCGAGGAGCTAGAACAGCAGATTCACTCCGTTGGTTTTTACCACAATAAGGCGAAAAATATTATTGCATGTGCAAGGCGCTTGGTAGAAGAATATGATAGCACCGTGCCCTCCTCCCTAGAGGACTTGACTTCTCTAGCAGGTGTGGGAAGAAAGACGGCCAATGTGATTCGGGGCAATATCTTTGGTGAGCCTAGTATTGTGGTAGATACCCATGTAAAGCGCATATCCAAACGCCTTGGATTAACGAAGAAGGAAGAGCCTTATCAGGTAGAGCTAGATCTCATGAAAGAACTGCCAAAAGATCATTGGATTTCCTATAATATGCAGATTATTACCCTTGGAAGACAGATCTGCACGGCAAGGAGTCCTAAGTGTCAGGAGTGCTTTTTGGCGGATCTGTGCCAGGAGTAAATAGATATGGATGAATATATCGTAGTCGACCTTGAAATGACAGGTCTTAAGGTCAAAGAAGACAAAATCATAGAAATCGGAGCCCTTCATATCAAAGAAGGAAAGGTTCTTGATACTCTACACGAAATGGTCAATCCCAATCGGCAGCTGACTGACAAAATCAAAGAATTGACCCATATCACTCAGCAAGAAGTAGACCAGGGAATCAGTCAAAGACAAGCCCTAGATCGGTGGGTGGACTTTGCAGGAGACTTGCCCATCTTGGGCCACAATGTCAGCTTTGATTATTCCTTTTTAAAGCAGCTAGCCATCAATGAAGGAAGGTTATTAGACCACCTTTGCGCAGATACCTTGAAGATTGCGCGCAAGTGCCTGCCACGTCTTAACTCAAGGTCCTTAGATGCCATGTGCCAGCATTATGAAATCCCTCTAAAAGATCATCATCGGGCCTTAGAGGATGCCAGGGCTACTTATCTAATCTATGAAAAAATGAAAGAGGAATTTGCCTTAGAACATCCAGAGATGTTTCGGCCTTACCCCATGAACCTGCGTCTAAAAAAGATTCAGCCGGTAACAGATGCTCAGCGAAAACAGATCAAAAGACTAAGTGACAACTTAAAAAAGCCCCTTCCACAGGGGCTTGAAAACATGTCTAGAGCAGATGCTACAAGATATATAGAAGCTTTGCTATGCCAGCTAAGGTTGAACCAGGAGTAGGTAAGTCCTTATTTTATAAAATTGAGCTTGGAAAGAACCCTCTGCCTCACATCTCCTTGGAGGGCAGAAGCCCTTTGCTCTAACTGGCGAAAGGCCGCCGTATTTCCTGCTTTTTTGTAAAGCAGGGCTAGCTGTACATAGGTATCGGCGATGTCACTGCCACAAAGAATGGCAAATTCATAGGCTTCTATGGCCTGGCTTGAATAGCCTAGCTCTTTTAGCTGGTGGCCGAGCTGATTAAGACAGCGCACCAGGCTGGTAAAATTCTCATCATAAGTCATTAAATCAGGCAGATTGGCAGGTCCATATGCCTTTTTTAATTCTGTATTGGTCTTGCCTGTAAGATTGAGGATTCTCATGGTAGAGAGCTCTTGCAAAGTCTTTTGGCACTGGTCTAATATTTCGTCTTGACTGAGCTGACAAAATGCTAGTATTTTGTCAGGAATTTTGATATAATCTAGACTGCTAATGTCTTGACGAGGCGTGGAATTGGCATCATTTTCACGTTCCCAGAAGTCGGATACTTGCTGCGCTTCTTTTTTGGCAGCATATTTGGAACGGGCCATGAGAAAGGCCACAAGACATAAAAATATAGCAAGAACTGGAAATAACATAAGAACCTCCAAGGTTTGAATTGTCGTAATGAGGTGACAGTATGAAATCAAGTTATCCAAAAAGAAAACGTATCATTGCCATGGTAATTGTCATCGCCATCGTAGCGGTGATGATCCTATCAGCGATTGTCTCTGGAGTCGCTTCTTAGGAAGATAGGACCTCCATAAAATATACTAAAAAGCCCCCTGAAATGTCAAATAATTCGTGGTTATTTCTCTAGATATGAACCAAGATTCAAGACTATAATAAGGGCTATATATTAGTGAATGGATTAGAGTGAATAAGGGAGAATCATAGAATGAAGATTTGGAAAGTGACAGGCAAGGTCTTAGCTTTGGTAGGAATCCTTTTCCTAGGAGCGGGTATGTCTACCACCATGGCCAAGGCCGATGAGGCTACAAGTATACCACAAAATGTCTATATTGGTGATGTATCAGTGGGGGGCATGACAAAGAGCCAGGCCCAGCAACTTGTAGAAGAGAAAGTGCAGCAGTTACTCGAAGAGAAGATTACCTTGTCAGCAAATGACAACACAGCCAAGATCAAGGCCTCTAGCCTAGGCGTGGAATGGTCGAATACGAATGTGGTAGACCAGGCACTGCATCTAGGAGAGACAGGGAATATTGTCTCTCGCTACAAGGCTACGGCAGATCTGCAAAATGGCAAGACGAACTTGCCATTGACCTTTACCGTGGAGGAAGACGTAGCAACCCAAGGCTTAGAAACCAAGAGTAAGAAGCTCAATACCGAACCAGTGAACTACGGACTTACCAGAAGCAATGGGCAGTTCGAGATCGTAGAAGGCAAGGATGGTATTGTTGTAGATGTGGATGCATCTCTTGAACTCATCAAGGATTTTATAGAAAATGACTGGAGCGAGGACAATACCAAAATCGCCCTTGAAGTAGAAGTAAAGAAGCCAGAAGGTTCCGAAGAAGAACTAGCCAAGGTGCAGGACGTTCTAGGAAAGTTCTCTACGGACTATTCCTCTTCTGCAGCAGGCAGAGCCACCAATGTAGCCAATGGAGCAAGCAAGATCAATGGCAGTGTCCTCTATCCGGGAGAGACCTTCTCCGTTTATGAAACAGTAAGCCCATTTGATGCAGAGCATGGCTATGCCCTAGCAGGTTCCTACGAAAATGGAACCACAGTAGAGACCTACGGCGGTGGAATCTGTCAGGTATCTACCACCCTATACAATGCTGTTATTCGAGCAGAACTTGAAGTGGTAGAGCGCTATGCCCATTCCATGATCGTTACCTATGTAGAGCCTTCTTCGGATGCGGCCATTGCAGGAACCTATAAGGATTTCAAGTTCAAGAATAATACCAATTCTCCGATTTATATTGAAGGTGTTACCTCCGGAGGAATTATTACATTTACGGTTTATGGAGAAGAGACACGAGATGCCAATCGTCAGGTCAGCTTTGTTAGTGAGACCAAGTCTACCACAGAGCCAAAGACCAAGTATCAGGCATCCTCTGCCAAGATTGGAACCATGTCCAAGGTACAAAGCTCTCATATTGGCAAGAGCGCAGTTCTATGGAAAGTAGTTACGGTTGATGGGGTAGAGCAAAGCCGTGAACAGTTCAATAGCAGTGTCTACAAGGCATCTCCTACGATTTATGAAGTGGGAACTGCTTCTTCTAGTAAGGAAGCTACTGCAGCTATGAAAAAGGCCATTGCCACCCAGGATGAAAGCAAGATTAAGGCAGCTATGGCCAAGAACAATGAGGAAGCCATAAAGAAGGCGGAAGAAAAAGAAAAGTCCGAGGACAAGAAGGACAAGAAAGAGAAGAAGACCAAAGACAACGAGACTGAGGATACGTCTAAGGAGTCAGATCGTGACCAGGCTTCAGAATAAATAGATAAGACTACAAAGAAGTAGAGGTTGTCTCAAATGGTTGAGATGGCCTCACTTTGCTTATAGGGCAGATATATGAAATTAGGGAAAATAAGAGGCAATGCATATGATCGGTGCATTGCAAAGGAATTTATAAGATGCAGGCAAGATATAGAATATAGCCCGGGAGCGGATGCTGCAATCTTAACTGCTACAATAGAGGATACGATTATGGCGACGGAGACGGTAGCTTATGACTACGATCGCTCAGAAGAACTTGCCCTGCATAGAGCCTGTAACAATCTCTATGCTATGGGTGGTGAAGTAAGGGCAGTACAAATGTCCATAGTGCTTCCCCTTTCCTATGAAGAGGCCTGCTTTCGTGAAAAGATGCGCAGAGTTCATGGATTTTGCAAAGAACATCATCTACAACTAGCAGGTGGACATACGGAGGCCGCCGGCGCGGTGAACGCTCCGATTATTACAGCAGTAGCAGTCGGGGCGGTAAAAAAAGAAGACAAGCTGTCGCTAAAACAGGTAAGAGCCGGTCATGAACTAGTGGTAGCTGGAACCATTGCCAAGGAGGGAGTCTTGGTGGCTCTTGCCAAGAAAGACAAAGAATTAAAAGAGCGCTTTACCGGGACTTTTCTTAGTCAGGCCCTGGAAAGAGCTCAGGATCTATCCATTGGGCCAATCGCAGCCATAGCCAAAAGTCAAGGGGCCCTAGCCATTCATGACTTAGCCTCTGGTGGAATCTTTGGCGGCTTGTGGGAAATGGCCCAGGCATCTTTAGTGGGACTTGATCTGAATCTTAAGGAGGTTCCCATTGATCAGCACAGCGTGGAAATCTGTGAATTTCTAGGGCTCAATCCTTATGAACTAGCAAGCTCAGGAAGTGCTTTGATAGCCACGGAAGATGGACAAGAGCTGGTGGAGCGTATGCAGCAAGCTGGCATCCCGGCCGCTTTACTTGGCCAGATAACTTCTTCCCATGATCGAATTTTCCATAATGGAGAAGAAATTCGTTATTTGGATTTGCCAAAAGCAGATGAATTATATAAACTTGAAACAGACAATTTATGAAATCATCCCTAAGGAGGATAGCAACATGCGAGAAAAGATTTTAACATTTATAGAAAAAAATAGTCGTATTGATTTGGCAGAACTTGCCATTGTACTTGGAATTGAAGAAGAAGCTGTATTAAATGAAGTGCAGCGAATGGAAGAAGAACATATTATTTGTGGATATCATACCATGATTGACTGGGAAAAGACGGGAATCGAAAAGGTATCTGCCCTGATTGAAGTTCGTGTTACTCCACAAAGAGGTCAGGGATTTGATCATATTGCAGAGCGAATCTTCAACTATCCAGAAGTCAATAGTGTTTATTTGATTTCTGGAAGCTTTGATTTGTTGGTTTCTATTGAAGGAAAGTCCCTAAGAGAGGTCAGCCAGTTTGTGAGCAGCAAGCTGTCTACACTAGAATCTGTGCTTAGTACCCAGACCAACTTTATCCTTCGCAAATACAAGGACCATGGAACCGTACTAGTAGAAAAATCAAAAGATGAAAGGATGCAGATCACACCATGAGAAACCCATTATCAGATACCATCGTAGAGCTTCAGCCTTCCGGCATTCGCAAATTCTTCGACATTGTAACAGAGATGGATGATGCCATTTCTCTTGGTGTAGGAGAACCAGACTTTGCCACCCCTTGGCACATTCGTGATGAAGGAATCTATTCCTTAGAAAAGGGACGAACCTTCTATACTTCCAATGCCGGACTCAAAGAACTAAAAATAGAAATTTGTAATTTTTTAAATCGTAGATATCATCTGTCCTATGATTATAAGGATGAGACCATTGTTACCGTAGGTGGTAGCGAGGGCATTGATATCTGTTTTCGAGCTATGCTCAATCCTGGAGATGAAGTCTTGATTCCACAGCCAAGCTATGTCTCTTACTATCCTTGCGCCAAGCTTGCAGGAGGCACTCCGGTAATCATCAACCTAAAGGCAGAGAATGAATTTCGTCTTACCAAGGAAGAACTCCTAGAAGCGATTACTCCAAAGACCAAGCTCTTAGTCTTGCCATTTCCTAACAATCCTACGGGAGCTGTCATGGAAAGAAAAGACCTAGAAGCCATTGCCCAGGTGATTATTGAAAAGGATATCTATGTCTTATCCGATGAGATCTATTCAGAACTGACCTACCTAGATGAGCATGTATCCATTGCTTCCCTTCCTGGTATGAAGGAAAGAACCATCTTGATCAATGGATTTTCCAAATCCCATGCCATGACTGGATGGAGACTTGGCTATGCCTGTGGACCAAAGGAAATTATTCAGCAGATGCTCAAGATTCATCAATATGCCATCATGTGTGCACCTACCACCAGTCAGTATGCTGCCGTGGATGCCTTGAAAAATGGAGACGAAGACGTGGCTCACATGCGAGAAGAGTACAATGGACGTCGTCGTTATTTGATGCATCGTTTTAAGCAGATGGGATTGGAATGCTTTGAACCTTATGGAGCTTTTTATATTTTCCCATGCATCAAGGAATTTGGCATGACTAGTGATGAATTTGCAACCAATCTTCTCATGGAAGAAAAGGTGGCAGTGGTGCCAGGAACTGCCTTTGGAGACTGCGGAGAAGGTTTCCTTCGTATCTCCTATGCTTATTCTTTGGAAAATCTAAAAGAAGCATTAGATCGTATGGAACGTTATATTGTAAAATTGAGGAATCGTTAATATGTCACAGCTTAATATTGTTTTATTCGAGCCGGAGATTCCGGCAAATACAGGAAATATTGGACGTAGCTGCGTGGCCACCAATACCAAGCTACATTTGATTGAGCCTTTGGGATTTCGCCTAAATGAAAAGGCCATCAAAAGAGCAGGCATGGACTATTGGGAACATTTGCAGGTGGAAAGATATATCAACTATCAGGACTTTTTGGAGAAGAATCCTGGGGCCAAGATTTATTATGCAACCACCAAGGCAAAGCAGGTCTACTCTGACGTGAGCTATGAGCCAGATTGTTACTTGATGTTTGGAAAAGAAAGTGCAGGAATCCCAGAAGAGATATTGATGGAGCATCCACAAGAGTGCGTTCGCATTCCTATGGAGGGAGAGACTCGTTCCTTGAATCTGTCGAATTCAGTTGCAGTCATGCTTTATGAAGCCTTGAGGCAAAATCAATTTGCAGGAATGAATCTAGAAGGGGAACTCCATCATCATAAATGGAAGGATTTAGACTAAAATCATGGGTATTATTCAAGCAAGCAAGGTCTTATATGAATATATTCGCCGAGATGAAGATGGCAATGCACAAAGCCTCACCCAAGCACTCAAGGATATTTCCTTAGAAATAAATGCAGGAAGCTTTGTGGGAATCTTAGGTCATAATGGATCGGGCAAGTCAACTCTTGCCCGTCATTTTAATGCCCTTTTGACACCGCAGGAAGGCACTGTGATTATCGATGGCAAGGATACCAAGGCACAGGAGAATCTTCTCGAGATTCGCCAAGTTGCCGGCATGGTTTTTCAAAATCCAGACAATCAGATCGTCTCTTCGGTGGTAGAAGAAGATGTCGCCTTTGGACCGGAAAATATGGGCCTGCCCAGTGAAGAGATTCAGCAGAGGGTGACCACTGCCCTAGCTCAGGTGAATATGACTTCTCATAGGATGCATTCTCCAAGTAAGTTATCTGGAGGACAAAAGCAACGAGTAGCGATTGCTGGAACCATTGCCATGGAAACAAAGTGCATCATTCTAGATGAGCCCACAGCCATGCTAGATCCCATTGCTCGAATAGAAGTGCTTGATACCATACACCGCCTAAATACAGAAAAGCAGATAACCATTATCCTGATCACCCACAATATGGAAGAAGTGGTAGAGGCAGATGAAATCTATATCATGAAGCAGGGAGAGATTGTCCTAAAGGGAAAGCCAAGGCAAGTCTTTGCCCAGGAAGAAATCATACAGGATGCATCTTTGCAGCTTCCAGAAGTAAGCCGGATTGCAAGTGAACTAAGAAAATATGGGATTGAATTGCCAGGCCAGATTCTTACGCGAAAAGAGCTTGTAGATGGTCTGCTGCAGCTTTACCAGCAAGGAGTAAAAAGCAGTTTGTTACCCCTTGCCCCGACGGAGCCTAGGATGGTAGAGGCAGAAAATCAGACGCCTCTTTTAATCGCCGACCATGTAACGGCGGTCTATGGAGGGGGAAGTCCATTTGAAACGAAGGCCTTAGAAGATGTTTCCTTTCAGCTAAAAGAAGGGGAGTTTGTCGGCTTGATTGGACATACCGGTAGTGGTAAGTCCACCTTGATTCAGCTGCTTAATGGTCTTATGAAGCCAACTGAGGGAAGCGTCTACTATGAAGGTAGCGATATCTTCAATCCAGAATATGACAGAAGAAAGCTTAGAACTCAGGTAGGCATCGTCTTTCAATATCCGGAACACCAGCTATTTGAAGCTACTGTCCTAAAAGACGTCTCTTTTGGACCGAAGAATATGGGACTAAGTACGAAACAGGCCCAGCTTCGAGCCTTTGAAGCGTTACAGATGATGAAGGTGGAAAGTGACTTATACAACCAGTCTCCTTTTGAACTGTCTGGGGGACAAAAAAGAAGGGTAGCCATTGCTGGAATCTTGGCCATGAAGCCCAAGGTGCTTATTCTAGATGAGCCAACCGCAGGGCTAGATCCTAGAAGCCGAGAGGAACTATTAGACTTAATTGATGAGCTGAGAGTTCAGCACAAGATGAGTGTGATCTTGGTGTCTCACAGCATGGAGGATGTTGCTAGATATGCCCAAAGGCTTTTGGTGATGAGTCAGGGACATCTCGTCTTTGATCAAAGCCCTAGGGAAGTATTTGCCCAGATCCATAAGCTAGAACAGGTAGGCCTCATGGCGCCGGAGTCAGCCTATGTCATACAGGAACTTAAACAGGCGGGAATGAAAGGTCTTTCCACGGCAACAACATTAGAAGAAGCAGTCTATGAGATTAGCAGACAATTTGCAGCTTGGGTAGGAATGAAATGATAAGAGATATTACGTTAGGCCAATAT
Organism: Lachnospiraceae bacterium; assembly: GCA_963647625.1. Taxonomy (GTDB): domain Bacteria; phylum Bacillota; class Clostridia; order Lachnospirales; family Lachnospiraceae; genus Eubacterium_C. The sequence goes on along the minus strand of CAVJBW010000028.1, from coordinate 2,140 downwards.
TATCCAACAAATTCCATTATAAATGCATTAGATCCTAGGGTGAAATTGCTAGGGACCTTGGTATATATTATTTCCCTTTTTATTTTTCGTGGCTGGCCAGGATTTGTCCTTGCTAGTGTATTTTTGGTAGGCATCATCTATTTGTCCAAGATTCCTTTTTCTTATGTGGCTAGAGGCATTCGTGGAATCTATATTCTGTGCCTTATTACAGCCATTTTCAATATCTTTTTTTCCACGGGAACGCCCCTGGTGCAGATGGGTATGGTGATTATTACCAAGGAGGGCATCTACAATGCCATCTTTATGTCACTGCGTCTGATTTATCTGGTACTAGGAGCCTCCATTATGACCTTGTCCACGACCCCGGCCAAATTAACAGACGGAATCGAAACCGGCTGCCGGCATTTGAACCGCTTTAAGATTCCGGTGCACGAAGTGGCCATGATGATGACCATTGCCCTTCGCTTTATTCCGATTCTGATGGAAGAAGCGGACAAAATCAAAAAGGCCCAGATGGCAAGGGGGGCAGACTTTGAAACGGGAAATCTGATCAAAAAGGCCAAGGCCATGCTGCCGATTTTGGTACCTTTATTTGTCTCAGCCTTTCGAAAGGCCAACGATCTATCGGTAGCAATGGAGGCAAGAGCCTATCATGGAGGCCAAGGAAGGAGCAAGCTGCATCCTTTGGCCTATGAGAAAAGAGACCATGTAGCTTACAAGCTGCTGCTAGCCTATTTTGCAGCAATGATTGTGATCAGAGTACTTGTAGAAGGCAAACTATTAGGATATTAAAGAGGAAACACATGAAAAGAGTAAAACTGGTAGTAGCATATGATGGAACAGACTATGCTGGCTGGCAAAAACAGCCCAATGCCGTTACAATAGAAGAAAAATTAAATGAAGCTTTGCAGGACTTGCTAGGAGAACCTATTGAAGTAATCGGGGCGAGCCGCACCGACGCAGGAGTGCATTCCATGGGAAATGTGGCGGTCTTTGATACCAATACCCGTATTCCTGCAGAGAAGATTTCTTATGCTTTAAATCAGCGCCTGCCAGAAGATATTGTGGTACAGGATTCTTGTTTGGTAGAGTCTGATTTTCATCCTCGCTACTGCGACAGCATCAAGACCTATGAATACCGAATCTTGAACCGCAAGTTCCCTATGCCGGAGCACCAAAGGAATACTTATTTTTATCATTATCCTTTGGACGTGGACAAGATGAAGGCAGCGGCGTCTTATTTGGTAGGTCCCCACGATTTCAAAAGCTTTTGCAGTATTCACGCCCAGGTAAAAAGCACGGTTCGTACGATTTATTCGACTCAGGTAAACAAGCAGGGAGATATCATCAGTATCCGTATTAGTGGAAGTGGATTTTTATATAATATGGTAAGAATCATTGCCGGAACATTGATTCAAGTGGGAGCTGGCAAGATAAAGCCTGAGCAGATGCCCAAGATTCTAGCGGCAAGAAATCGTCAGAAAGCAGGTCCAACTGCGCCTGCCTGTGGTCTTACCATGATCGGGATTGAATATCTAGAATAGTAGACGACTTTTTGATAAAAGTAGTTGACAAGGCTTCGACAGGGAAGTATAATGTATCAGTCTGACATAGACTTAAAAGTGCATCTCATTAGCCCCGAGATTGCATTTTTATATAGAAGAAACTATGAGGAGTATTATGGTTCGGACATTTCCATAATCGCCTCGCCACAATTTTTCTAGGAGGAAATCAATGAAAACATTTATGGCCAGTCCGGCAACAATTGATAGAAAATGGTATGTTGTTGACGCTGCTGACAAGACTCTTGGACGTCTTGCTTCAGAAGTAGCGAATGTACTTAGAGGAAAGAAAAAACCTATTTATACACCACACATCGATACAGGTGATTATGTAATCGTTGTAAATGCTGAGAAGATCAAAGTAACTGGTAAGAAATTAGACCAGAAGATTTATTATCATCATTCAGACTATGTTGGTGGAATGAAAGAGACTACTTTAAAGGAAATGTTAGCAAAGCATCCTGAGAGAGTAATCGAACATGCAGTTAAGGGAATGCTTCCAAAGGGACCTTTAGGAAGAGAAATGTATACAAAGTTATTTGTATATGCAGGACCAGATCACAAGCATGCAGCTCAGA
>CAVJBW010000027.1:0-12592 GCA_963647625.1 Lachnospiraceae bacterium | reverse complement strand
GTGCACAAGGTTGGGAAACTGATTTTGTAAAAGTAGTTTCTTGAAGAGGAGATAGAGTCCATGATATGATAAAGGAAACTATAAAAAGGATAAACAGTTTCCGAGGATGAGGTAGGTGAAGGCCGCTTATGAGCGAGGAAAATAAAAGCAAGATCTTAGAGGCAACCACGGTAGTTTTCAATCGCAAGGGAATGAAATTTACTATGGATGATATTGCACAGGAACTGTCCATGAGTAAAAAGACCATCTATAAGATTTTTAAAGATAAGGAAGCGCTCCTTTATGAGATGGTTGATTATGCCTTTGATCGAATTAAGGAAAGTGAAAATGCTGTGATGAAAGATGCTTCCTTAGGAACTTTAGATAAGTTAAAAAAGCTTCTTGGAGTCTTGCCCGAGACCTATATGGAGGTGGATTTTCGCCAGATTAGTCCCTTGAAAGAAAAGTATCCCAAGGTCTATAAAAGGATGGAACAAAGGCTAGATAGTGGCTGGGAAGCGACCTTGTCATTGATGGAACAAGGCATGGCACAAGGGGTGATTCGACCTTTTTCTATGGTGATTTTTAAAGCAACTTTTGAAGCTGCCCTTGTGCAGTTCCTGGGAAGTAAATTATTGTATCAAAGCCAGATGACCTATCAAGAGGCTTTAGAGGAGCTAGTAGAGATGATGGTAGAGGGAATCGCGACAAAGTAGGAGAGTAGATATGACAGATCATTCAAAAGAAATATTTCAAAACAAAATCAGCCATAAGGCTTATAAAAAGGCCTTGCGCTCAAAACAAAAATATATTCGAAAGTGTGGAGATGATTCTAAGGTGGATTATCCTGTGACTTTGCAGGAAAATCCTTATATAGGAAAGTCCTTAGGAGTAAGTAATCTTCTAGTAGGAGAACTAGAAGATAATCTGCATTTCAATCCACTAGATTCGAATCTTGCAGAGGAGTTTGATCTAGAAAAAGGCCTGATTGTAGGTAATATTCGAATGGGATTTGGCCACTATCGCATCTCCATGGCTATGGCATCTGCCGCAAAGGCCATGGGATACAAACCATATTGGATGGATCTCAATTCTTATCCTAAGACCACATGTACCAAGGTGATTGCAAATCAAAATAAGCTTTATTCCCTAGGCTCTCGGTGGTCGAAGAATCCGCTCTTCAACAAGTTTGTTTGGGAACCTTTGAATTATGAAGGATTTCGAGCATTAACCTACAATGCACAAGATCAGAAAAATGCAGAGCTTATGGCTCCTGTGTTTAAAAATGTGCCAAAGGAACTTCCTTTAATCGGGACTCATGTCTGGCCAGCCCAGGCAGCCGTTCATGCAGGGATGAAATATGTAGTCAATGCGATCCCGGACAACTGGCCTATGGCGCTTCACTATGCCGAGGGTTCTGTTCACACCATCCAGTGTAAAAATGCCTATATGGGATATCGCATTTGCAATGGAATGGCCAAGAGCCAAGTCCTTCATCCTATGCCAAAAGACCAGCTAGTATATACCGGCCACTATATTGACCATGAACTAGTAAGCAATATTGAAGCGGACTGTCAGGCTAGAATTCAGCGTAAAAAAGAAGGCAAGGCCATGCGTTTCTTGCTTACCATTGGCGGAGCTGGAGCCCAAAAAGAAATATTTGCGGCCATCATTCGTTATTTGCTTCCTTGGATTCTGGAAAAAAAGGTGGTCTTGTATGTAAATGTAGGAGACTATAAAAATGTCTGGGAAGAATTGCTAGCAGAGATTCCTCAGATGAAAGAGGTAGCTACGGAGCATTTTAATCAATGGCAGGAAACGGAGCAGTTTGCAAAGGAAGCCTTGCAAGAGCAAGGAGAGCTAAGTGGAATTCATGGATTTTATCATGAAAATATATTCGAGGCAGTCTATGCCACCAATTTGCTGATGCGAAGCTGCGATGTCTTAGTTACCAAGCCATCTGAACTAGCCTTTTATCCTGTGCCAAAGCTCTTTATCAAAAGGGTAGGAAAGCATGAGATGTGGGGAGCGATTCATTCTGCAGAAATCGGAGATGGAAGCTTAGAATGCAGAGATCTTCCTCATACGCTCCAGATGGTGCAACTTTTCTTGCAGGAAGAGGATCTTCTGATTGATATGTGTCAAAGTATTATCAGCAACAAGGAGCAAGGAATTTATGATGGGGCTTATAAGGTGGTTGAGCTGGCGATGAGCCTTAAGGAGGGAAAATAAAATGGAGAAAAAGAGACGACTTTCGGGAATGGAAAAGTTTGCTTATGGAATTGGGGCAGTTGGAAAAGATATGGTTTATATGCTATCTGCCAGCTATATCCTTTATTACTACCAGGATATCATGGGAGTGAGCGCCTGGATTATGGGAATCATCTTGTTGATTGCTAGAGTCTTTGATGCCTTTAATGATCCGGTCATGGGTGTATTAGTGGCCAAGACCAAGACGAGATGGGGCAAGTTTCGTCCTTGGCTATTCATAGGAACTCTTACTAATGCCATTATTTTGTATTTTATGTTTGCTGCACCACCAAGCCTCTCTGGCTCTGGTCTGGTAGCCTATGCTGCCTGCTTTTATATCCTTTGGGGCGTAACCTATACCATGATGGATATTCCTTATTGGTCCATGGTGCCAGCCTTTACAGACAGTGGAAAGGAAAGAGAAAATCTTTCTGCCCTTGCCCGTACCTGCGCCGGCGTGGGCTCTGCCATTATTACGATTGTTACGGTTATGGCGGTAACATCTCTAGGTTCTGCTATGGCAGCTAGAACAAGCGATATCGCCCAGCTTGATTTGTCGGATTATCACACCAGCGTCTATGTGGTAGAAAGAGATGAAGCCCTAGCAGCAACAGGTAATGTCCTGAGCTTGCAAGAGGGTAGCTATGAGATTGTGCTATCTGCAGATCAATCAGAATTTGAAGGGGCGATTTCCTTTAACCAGGACAATGCCGATTATTCCTTTGAAATAGGTGGAGTAAAACTAGATGGCGATAATAGCGAGATGAATCTGGTTCTAGATTCTGTAGAGGAGGAAGATGCTAGCCTCATTGTCTACGTTTCTCAAAGTCAGTATGAACAGATTGCATCGTCGGATGAAAGCGTCAAGGGAACCTTGTCTTCTACCAAGGAAGTGGAACGATTAGGATATAAATATTTTTCATTGATCATTGCCATTTTATTCTTTGTCTTTATTTTGATTACTTGCCTGGCGATTAAAGAAAAGTCTTCGGTTCATATGAAGACGGCCAGCGTCAAGGAGATGTTTGCTTCCCTGCTTCGCAATGACCAGGCCATGACCATGGTGATTGCCATTGTACTGGTCAATACGGCAGTCTATATTACCTCGAACTTGCTGATTTATTTCTTCAAATATGATTTGGGAGGAAGCAGCTGGACTGGCAATTATACCTTGTTCAATACTTTTGGAGGTGGAATACAGATTATATCCATGATTGTATTTTTCCCTCTTCTTCGAAAATTCTTTTCGATTATAAAGGTATTTTATATAGGAATCGGTTCAGCCATTCTCGGCTATGTGATCTTGCTGGTTATGGCCTTGTCAGGAACCACAAGTGTCTATCCTTTCTTTGTGCCTGGATTTTTTATCTTTGCAGCAGTAGGAACCTTAAATGTAATCGTTACGGTATTTTTGGCAAATACCGTAGATTATGGAGAATTAAAAAATGGACGCAGGGATGAGTCGGTGATCTTTTCCATGCAGACTTTTGTGGTAAAACTAGCAAGCGGAATTTCTGCCTTAATTGCTTCAATCTGCCTGTCTGTATTCAAAATCAGTGATTCGGATCAAACCATTAGTCTCGTGGATGGAAGCTTAATTAAGGGGGCTAGCTCAATGATTCAAGAGATTGTGGAACATGGAGCAAGTGTGGTATCTAACACTTCCGTTCTAGGACTTCGAGCAACCATGACCTTACTTCCGATTATAGCCTTGCTTGCAGCCTTTCTTGTCTTTAAGAAAAAATACATTTTAACCGATGCAAAGCTAGAAGAAATCAGTCTTCAGCTTAAAGAAAGACAAAAAGAAAATAGCTAAATAAAAGGGACTGTCTCACGAATGTGTGAGGCAGCCCTTTTCGCTTTTGCTGGATTTTGCAATCATTTATTTTTTGAAATAAGCATCGATACCATCTGCGATGCCTTTGGCCATTTTCTTTTGGAAAGTAGGCGAAGCCATCTTCTGATCTTCCGTGGAATTGGAGAGATAACCAAGTTCGATTAAAGTGACTGGCACTTGGCTCCAGTTCGTACCGCTTAAGTCATCTCTGGTCTTGACGCCTTCACTCTTTATCTTTGTTTTGGCAGTGTAGGCTTTTAATACCGCCTTTGAAAGCTTCAGACTTTTTTTATACAGGTTGGCATTGTAAGGATTATGGGAAGTCATGCAGATGGTTTGAGCACCATGAACCGAGCTGCTTGTGCTGCCATTTGCATGGATGCGAAGAAAGAGATCCGCCTTTTTCTTGTTGGCTTTTTTGGCCCTGGTTACATTGGAAATATTGACATTGTTTTTCTTTCGGATCTGATAGACTTCATAGCCACGAGACTCTAGTTGTTTTTGCAATTTTTTTGCCACTTGCAAGGTAAGCTTGTATTCCGGCTGCTTGGTAGAAATACCCCTAGCTCCGCCGGCTACCTTGATTTTTTTGATGGAAGAGCCTGGGCCAAGGGGCTCGGTATGGGTATTGGCATATTGCTGATGACCGGCATCGATGGCAACTAAGTACTTGCAAGTGGTGATGGACTTGGTCTTGGTCCATGGAGAATATTCATATCCAAGGGCGGTCTTCTTGTAGGTGCAGATTCTGACATAGTAAGTCTTGCCACCTTTTAGTCCATCTATTATGGCAGAAGAGTGAGTCTTAGAAATCTTGCGGCTTTTGAAGGATTTGAAACTTTTTTTAGAAGTATATTGCACGAGGTAGCCTGTGATGCTAGAGGCATCTTTGGTCTGAAAGCTGATCTTAAAGGCTTTTTTCTTGGCTTTTAGGCCTGTCAGCTGAGCCTTAGATGGCAATTGGCTCGTGCTCTGCGTCGCTGCTTGTATCGGCTGCGGGGATGCAAAAGAAGGAGTCATAAGACAAATTACAAGAGAAAGTAGACATAATTTTTTTATCATGATATCACCTTACCTTTCGAAGCTTTGGTTATCTTTTTACATTGCACCATCATTTCGCCTCTCCTTACAAGAACTTAATCAAAGTATAACAGTTTTGCTAGGATTTGGCTTAGGAAATGAGAAATGCTTTTGGACAAATAAAAAAGCAAGAAACGTGGTGTTTCCTGCTTTCTATAAGAGCGACAGACGGGGCTCGAACCCGCGGTCTCGACCTTGGCAAGGTCGCGCGTTACCAACTACGCCACTGTCGCATATGTGTTGCTGTTCATCGAACGAATATAATCATACTATGAATTGTATTAGTTGTCAACGCAATTTTGAAAATTTTTTAAAAAAATTTTCGAACCCATAAAAAGGCGGAAAAAAAGGCCGCTTTCCAAGGAAAGCAGCCCTTAGCATTTCTTAGCATTTCTCTGGTTCTGGATAGTCACATCCAAAAGTTTCAACAGTCATGGTCTTGATGACCTGAGGTTTCTTTGGCTTATCAGAGTAGTCACGGTCTACGCAGGCAATCTTATCTACGATATCTTGTCCTTCAGTGATCTTGCCAAATGCAGCATAGCTGCCATCTAGGTGTGGAGACTTTTCATGCATGATAAAGAACTGAGATCCAGCTGAATCAGGATGCATCGCTCTTGCCATAGATAAGACACCCTTATCATGCTTTAGATTGTTTTCAAAACCATTGTGGCCAAACTCTCCCTTGATGCAGTAGCCAGGGCCACCCATTCCAGTGCCATCAGGGCAACCACCCTGAATCATAAATCCTTCAATAACACGATGGAAGATCAGTCCATCATAGAAATTGTGATTAATAAGACTGATAAAGTTGTTTACTGTATTAGGAGCAATCTCTGGATACAGCTCTGCCTTCATGATGTCGCCATTTTCCATTTCAATTGTAACGATTGGGTTACTCATAGTTTTTTCCGCCTTTCTTCATTGCTTATATGTAGCTTATTTTAAGGGATTGAAAAAAAATAGTAAAGACTTTTGACAAAACATGATAGGATAGAGAGCAAAAGGAGATCATGTCTGTGAATAAGCTAACCCATGTATATTACGAAGAAAATATATTTGACCAAGAAAAGATTCGAATGCTCCAAGAAGAATTAAAAGAGCAGGAGATTGATTTTGCACCATTAGGTAAGCTCGAAAAGAGTAGACCTGAAAATATCCTGATGATCTGCCAGAGCCAGGAACTCATTCACTATGCAGCGGCAAATAAAATCGCAGCGCTAGGAGTGGAAAGGGATAACCAGCTAGTAGATGTTGCCTATGTCTATCAAGAAAGCCAAAGCATTGATGCCAAAGAAATCCTCCTAGTCTACCATCGTTTTCATGGTCAGCCTATGATCATTGGGGAAACAAAAAGGACTTTGATCAGAGAACTTGAACTAGCCGACCTAGATGCTTTGTATGAGCTATATCAGGGGGAGGGAATCTGTGATTATATGGAGCCTCTGTATGAAAGAAAGGCAGAAGAAGCTTATCAGAAGGACTATATTGCCAATATTTATGGATTTTATGGTTATGGTATGTGGCTGGTTTTTGACAAGGCAAATGGCGGGCTGATAGGAAGAGCCGGCATCGAGCAAAGAACCATTCTAGGAGAAAGCCATTATGAAATCGGATATGTGATTGATACAAGATACCAAAGGCAAGGATACGCCTTTGAGGTCTGTCAATTCTTGCTTTTGTTTGCAAGAGAGCAGTTAGGAGTCAGCAGTCTTAGCGCCTTTATTCAAATGGAAAATAAACCTTCTATTTGCCTGGCAAAGAAAATGGGGATGGAAGAAAAAAAGAGCTTGATTTTGGATGGAAAGGAAATGCTTTGGTATGAGAGGCAGCTTGTCTAATTTGCACAAGAATAATTCTTATTCAATGTTCACAAAAAAACACAGCAAAAAACCTTGAAAACATTGATTTTATCATGCATTTTCATTATACTAGTATCAAGAATTTTTTGGCCTGGACGAGGAAAAGGGCTCTTAATCTAGGCTGAAGAAAAGTGTGGTGTGTGCATGAGTAATATTACGGTTGAAAGGTTAGAACAATTAGAAAATCAGTTGGTATCGACACGAAATAAGATCAAGAAGATGGAAGATTTTTCATCGCCTCAGGTGTTATACCAAGAGCTGCTTGCTAGTATCAAGAAGTATCATCCTTCCGCAGATACGACCTTGGTAGAAAAAGCATATAAGATCGCCTACGAAGCCCATGAAGGACAGAAGAGAAAGTCGGGAGAAGACTATATCATTCATCCTTTGTGCGTGGCTATTATTTTGGCGGAACTTGAGATGGATAAGGAAACCATTGTGGCAGGACTGCTTCATGATGTAGTCGAAGATACGGTGATGACAGGAGAGGAGATTGCCCAAGAATTTTCTCCGGAAGTAGAGCTTTTAGTAGATGGCGTAACCAAGCTTGGACAGCTGTCCTATGAAGCAGACAAGATCGAGGTGCAGGCAGAGAATCTTCGTAAGATGTTCCTGGCCATGGCCAAGGATATTCGAGTGATTATCATCAAGCTAGCAGACCGCCTTCACAACATGCGCACCATGAAATATATGAAGCCGGAAAAACAAAAGGAAAAGTCTAGAGAGACCATGGATATCTACGCTCCGATCGCCCAGAGGCTAGGTATTTCCAAGATCAAGATTGAACTTGAAGACTTATCCTTGAAATATCTAGAGCCAGAAGCTTATTACGATCTAGTAGAGAAGATTGCCCTTCGCAAGACTGCCCGAGAAGAATATATCCAAAGACTTGTTGAGGAAGTGGGAGGCCATATTGAAAAGGCGGGAATCAAGGCAAGCATTGAAGGCAGAGCCAAGCATTTCTTTAGCATCTACAAGAAGATGGTAAATCAAAATAAGACCTTAGATCAGATCTATGACCTATTTGCAATTCGAATCATTGTAGATGATGTCAAGGATTGTTATGCGGCCCTTGGAACGATTCATGAGAATTACACACCAATTCCAGGAAGATTCAAGGATTATATTGCTATGCCAAAGCCCAATATGTACCAGTCTTTGCATACTACCCTGATTGGCCCTAATGGTGTGCCATTTGAGATTCAGATCAGGACCTGGCAGATGCATCGGGTATCTGAATATGGTATTGCAGCCCATTGGAAATATAAAGAAGCTTCCAACGGAATCAAGAGCACAGGCCAGCAGGAAGAAGAAAAGCTGACCTGGCTTCGCCAGATTCTAGAGTGGCAAAAGGACATGTCGGACAATAAAGAATTCATGAGCTTACTCAAAAGCGATTTGAATCTATTTGGAGATGTGGTCTTTTGTTTTACTCCGGCAGGAGATGTAAAGAACTTGGCCAAGGGTTCTACTCCCATTGATTTTGCCTATAGCATCCATTCTGCAGTAGGCAACAAGATGGTTGGAGCCAAGGTCAATGGAAAGCTGGTGAATATTGACTATACCATCCGAAATGGAGACCGAATCGAGATTCTCACCTCCCAAAATTCTAGAGGACCAAGTAGGGACTGGCTCAAGATTGTCAAGACCACTCAAGCCAAAAATAAGATTAATCAGTGGTTCCGTAATGAATTCAAAGATGAGAATATACAAAAGGGTAAGGAACTCATTTATTCCTATTGCAAGAATAAATCCATTGACTATTCCAAGCTCAACAAGACAGAGTATCAGGATAAAGCCCTGAAGAAGTATGGATTTCGAGATTGGAATGCCCTTCTTGCTGCTGTGGGACATGGCGGCCTAAAGGAAGGACAGATTGTCAGCAAGTTGCAAGAGCTCTACCGGCTTGACCATTTGACGGAATTGACCGATGAAGATGTGGTAGAACAGGTAGGAGAAGTAACTAGCAAGGTGGACCAACTACCTAAGTCTAAGAAAAAGAGTGGCATTACGGTAAAGGGAATTCATGATGTGGCAGTCAAGTTTTCTAAGTGTTGCAATCCGATTCCAGGTGACGAAATCGTAGGATTTGTTACCAGAGGAAGAGGGGTTTCCATTCATAGAACAGACTGCATCAATATCTTGAACCTGCCAGAGATTGATAAGGCCAGACTGATTGATGCTTCTTGGGAAGTGGGCTCTAAAGAAGAAAAAGAGAACGAACTTTACCAAGCACAAATCAAGCTTTATGGAAATAATAGAACAGGACTTTTGGTGGATATTTCCAGAGTCTTTACAGAACGGGGAATTGATATTGTCGGTATGAGCTCTAAGGTCAACAAGCAAGAGATTGCAACCATTTCCTTGGCCTTTCAGATTCGAGGCAAGGATGAACTAAGCAGTATTGTAGAAAAGCTCAGACAGATTCCAAGTGTAATTGATATTGAAAGAACGACAGGTTAGGAGAAAGAAATGTTATTTTCGGTTAAGAATTATGAAGTAGGGCCGGTTATGACCAATTGCTACTTCTTGATTAATGAAGATACTAAGCAATTGGTGGTAGTGGACCCGGGAGAGGAAGCAACCAGGCTGATTGGAGAAATCGATGCCTTAGGATGTAAGCCACAAGCCGTGCTTTTGACTCATGGACATTTTGATCATGCAGGAGCAGCTAGAGACGTGGCAGATCACTATGGAATTCAGGTAATTGCCCATGAAATGGAACAGGAGACCTTGGAAAATCCAAGATATAATCTTGGTGGTATGATGGGAGGAAGCCCTGCCATCTACCATGCGGACCGCTTTGTCAAGGATGGAGAGCTCTTAGAGCTAGCAGGATTTCGCATTAAAGTCTTATTTACACCAGGACATACTCCGGGAGGCTGTTCTTATTATGTAGAGGAGCAAAAATTAGTATTTTCAGGAGATGCTTTATTTCATCAATCCATTGGCAGAACAGATTTTCCAGGTGGAAGCTCAGCTACTTTGATTCGCAGCGTCAAGGAAAAGATTCTGTCCCTGCCAGCAGATACCCAAGTTCTGCCGGGACATGACCAGCTTACCAGCGTAGGATTTGAAAAAGAGTACAATCCATTTTTCTAGGGAAAGATTATGATACTTGTACAATTAAACACGGACCGATATGAATACGATATCCACTCTTTAGTCAAGGCCTTCTACCCCCATATGAGGGTAATCTTTCAGCCTAGTCAGGCCAAGGACTCAGAGGAGATATCGTTTTCCCTTGCTATTAACATTCAGGCGGATCATATGGTGATAGAGGGTGAGTCTTATGATATTGACACCAGTGATATGTCCATAGCAAGAAATACAATAAAAAAAGCTCTTTACCTTTATTTAAGTAAGAGAACCAATAAGACCCTGCCCTGGGGGACTTTGACTGGGGTGCGCCCTACCAAAAGACCGATGGAACAGCTACTAGTTGGAAAAAGCCAGGAACAGGCCATAGAAGATATGGAGCAGATGTATTTTACCTCTCATGAGAAGGCTGCATTGGCGACTAGGGTAGCACAAAGAGAGCTTCAGGTACTATCTACTCTTCCACTTGAGAAGAGTTATAGTCTCTATATTGGAATTCCATTTTGCCCTACCAGATGCTTGTATTGCTCCTTTACCTCTTATGGAGCCAAGGACTATCTAGACCAGATGGATGCTTATGTAGATTGTCTTTTAAAAGAGCTTGATGCCATTGCCCAGCAAATGAAGGACTATCATCTCATTACCATCTATATGGGAGGAGGCACACCCACGTCCCTTTCTCCAATCCAGCTAGAGCGCATCCTGCAAGGAATCCAAGAGCGCTTTGATCTTAGTGATGTAGCGGAGATTTGCGTGGAAGCAGGAAGGCCAGATAGCATTACCAGGGAGAAGCTAGAGGTCCTAAAAGCTTATGGCGTAACTAGAATTTCCATTAACCCTCAGACCATGCAGCAAAAGACTTTGGACCTAATTGGAAGAAAGCATACCGTAGCCCAGGTGATGGACAGCTTTGCCATGGCAAGAAAGGCAGGATTTGACCATATCAATATGGATTTGATTGTGGGACTGCCAGGGGAAAGGATAGAAGATGTTACAGATACCCTGCGTCAGGTCAGACTCCTTGAGCCAGAAGGACTTACGGTGCATTCCTTGGCGATAAAAAGAGCGGCGAGGCTCAATATAGAAAAGGAAGATTATCAAGATCTTTACTATGATACGTCCGCGGAAATGATGGATGCCTGCGCTTTGGCGGCCCGGGATATGGGATTATCCCCTTATTATATGTATCGCCAAAAGAATATTTCTGGTAATATGGAAAATGTAGCCTACTGTAAGAAGGGCCAAGAAGGGCTCTATAACATTCTTATGATGGAAGATATCCACAGCATTGTAGCAGCCGGAGCCGGAGCCATCTCCAAGATGATTCTAGGACAAGGCAAAATCCTTCGTGCGGCCAATGTCAAGGATGTAAAGACTTATTTTGAAAGAATCGATGATATGATCGAGAAAAAAGGCAAAGCAATCCAACAGTGGAAAGCGGCCTATAATATGGAGGAAGAATAAAATGGCACTTAGTAAAAAGCCTGTAAATGGCATGAAAGATATCATGCCAGATGAAATGAAGATTCGAGATTATGTGCAAAATGTAATCAAAGAGACCTATCGAAGCTATGGATTTACTCCGATTGAGACACCTTGCATGGAGAATATCTCCAACCTGTCTAACAAGCAAGGGGGAGAAAATGAAAAGCTGATTTTCAAGGTATTAAAACGTGGAGAAAAATTAAACATAAAGGAAGCGGTTGCGGAAGAAGAAGTCGTAGATTATGGTATGCGTTATGACCTTACTGTTCCTTTGACCCGTTATTATTCCAATCATGCCAATGATCTGCCTAGTCCATTTAAGGCCTTACAGATGGGAAATGTCTGGAGAGCAGATCGTCCTCAAAGGGGCCGCTATCGCCAGTTTATGCAATGCGATATTGATATCCTAGGAGAGCCTGGCAATCTTGCGGAAATCGAACTGATTCTAGCAACTACCACTACCCTTGGAAGATTGGGATTCAAAGGATTTGAGATTCGCATTAACGAAAGAAGAATCTTAAAAGCCATGGCAGCCTATAGTGGATTTGCTGAGGAAGACTATGATAAGGTCTTTATTATCTTAGATAAGATGGATAAGATTGGTCTTGAAGGTGTTGCCAAAGAGCTGGTAGAAGCAGGCTATAGCCAGGAAATGACAGAGAAGTATTTGGGCTTGTTTGAAGGAATTGAACAAGCAGACAATGGTATTTTGTATCTAGCGGACATGCTTGGAGAATATCTAGAAGAAGAAACCAAAAACAATCTCTTAGAGATCATTGAAGCAGTAGAATGTGCCAAAATCGCAGATTTCAAGATGGTCTTTGATCCTACCTTGGTTCGTGGAATGAGCTATTATACAGGAACTATTTTTGAAATTGCCATGCCTCAGTTTGGAGGAAGCTGCGGCGGCGGTGGTCGTTATGACAAGATGGTAGGCAACTTTACTGGCAAGGATGTGCCAGCATGCGGATTTTCCATTGGATTTGAAAGAATCATCCTG
>CAVJBW010000026.1:0-12737 GCA_963647625.1 Lachnospiraceae bacterium | reverse complement strand
TTCTCTCCCTTGACGAAAGTTTTCTTTCCCTATATGATGGTACAAGAAACAAAAATGGAAAGGATTATTATGAAAAAAGCAAAGCAAATCTGTGCCTTAATCGGTGTCATTCTACTTGTAGCCCTATATGTATCTACCCTGATATTTGCCTTAATTGGTTCTGACGATGCCATTATCATGCTTGAAATTTCCGTCTTTTTGACCATTGTGGTTCCAGCACTCATCTGGATCATGGGTATGATTGCCAAGGTCTTAAATAAATATTATTCCACCGATTCTAAGGAAGAAAACAATAAAACCAACCACAAATAAGAGCATGCCTCTAGCATGGTCTTATTTTTTTGCCTTGGCCTATTCCATTTATGCATAACAAATCCCTTTTACTGAATATCTGACATCTCACAAATTCCTTATAATTAACTTAGGTGGGTTGAAACAATATAAATTCTTATTTTTTTAATGGAGGAACTGTAAAATGTCAAACATGAAACCTTTTTCTGCTATCCTACCTACCAAGTGTAATGCAGAAGTTGCTGCAACCTGGAGTGCAAGTGATGTAGAAAACAAATTAAAAGAAGGAAAATTAAAGCAAACTGGTGACCCAGCTTATTACATCTATCGAATGGTTGATAAATACAAGACCTATATTGCTGTTGTTGCTTGTGCTGATGTAAAAGACTATGTCTCTCACAAGATCAAGGGACATCAGGATGCTGAGCAGTCTGCTTGCCAAAAGATTATAAATGAAATCAAAGAAACCAATGTTCAGGTAAAGCCAGCTATTATTGCTTATAAAGATCAAGACTATATCAAGACCATGGAAAATAAATACCAGCTTGATAAGGCTCCATTGTTCGACTTTGTAGCAGATGGTGTTCGTCATACTTTATACGATGTAGACAATAGCTACCAAAGAGAGAATTATCGAGATGCTCTTCTTGGTACAACAGATTATACAATTATTGGAAATGAAGAAGCTGCTTCTGCTGCTGTAGAGGCTGGTTGCGACGGCTTCCTTGCTTTCTTGCTTCCATATAGCCAGGTAGAAGACGGTCAGATGCCTCCTTACTATGAAGGACTTGTGCGTATGTTTACCGATGAAAAGGCAGCAAAAAAATGGGACCGCTTCGCTGCTCGTGACGGATTTGTAGATTGCGAACTAGAAGAAAATGTTGCCCTCTTGACGATGGACAATGTAAGAGAGTTCGGCATGATTCCACCTTCTAATGGTGTCAAAGAATCTACTTGTATCGTATACGAGAATTCCGAATTATAAAATGCCCCCTAAAAGGCTCTGTGATTGCTTTTTTGCATCACAGAGCCTTTTTTTTAGTTACTTGAAGACGTATCTTCCTGTGTTTCTACCAGACCACTTGGATCTGTTTCAATTGCAGTAATCACAGAGGA
Source organism: Lachnospiraceae bacterium (assembly GCA_963647625.1). Taxonomy (GTDB): domain Bacteria; phylum Bacillota; class Clostridia; order Lachnospirales; family Lachnospiraceae; genus Eubacterium_C. Next base: position 11,330 of record CAVJBW010000026.1, on the reverse strand, counting down.
TTCTACCACATATACATCGTCACTTTGTTCATTTTTGATATAATAATTTCCCGTTGTATCATTGTAATCCCCTAACAAGAAGGTATTACTTTCTTCTTTGGTAGCAATGGTAAAGGTATTGGTGGTATCCTCTAGGCCATATTGGCTCAGGTCCGTAGCATCCTCGATCACCTGTTGCACCTCAATGGCACTTAAGGTATTTAAAAGGGAATTTATGGAATCTTCGCTAAGTTCTTGCCCGGATAACTGCTCACAGCTCCACTCTTTATTTTTCAAAGAAAAGGTATAGGTAGTCTCTCCATAAGTATAGGAAAATTCTGTAATATCATTGCTATTCACCTGCAAAGCATAGATATTGTTCTCCTCCTCTTTTTCCTGAGCCCTTTGATTGACCTTGGTCAAAATAAAGTATAAGGCAATGCAAATAACCACCACAACAACTAGTATAATAAGATTTCTTTTTTGTTTTTCCATTAGCGTCTTCTCCTCTTGATCCAAATCACAATACCAATCACACAAAGAGCAATCGGAATCAGATAAATTGCAACTAGTCCATAAGCAAATACCACAGCCTGACTTACCGTCAGATAAGTTGCCTTGGTCTCTTTTACTGGAATGGAAATGGTTGTAGTTCCATCGGTATCTACCATCTGAGAAATAATACCTGTAAAGAGATTTAAGTTATTTCCTGAAACAATGCTATCTGCATCTTCTGAGAAGGTAGTGGTTGATGAAATAACCACCATCTGGGATGTACCTTCTCCATCTTCTCCTGTATTTTGATACCACAATCCAAGATTAAATGGACCATCCTCATCTCCATCTTCCTTGTCATAGGTCGTAGCATTGCTTACATCAGACTTGGAAATGGCGCTATCTGAAGTAGTAAGTAGTGGTGTAATTGACTCATTTTCAGATAAGTGTTTTGTGCTATAGGTCAGGCCGGTAGCGGTTGGCATAAAGAGGTAGCCATCTTGGGCATCACTGGTCAGATCCGTGGATAATACCGTTGGAATCAGATAGAATGGATTTTGATAATAATGGCTAGCATCTGAGTCAACAACAACTCCATTTACCTTGGTGATTCCGTAGCTGGTCAAGATCTTGTCGAAATTGGTCATATCCTCTGTAGTATAAGCTAGGGTAATTAAGACCTTTCCTCCATTTTTAATAAACTTGATCACTTTCTTCGCATCTTTGGCATTTAGATCCTTGGTTGGACCATTGATTACAAGCAAAGCGCAATCATCTGGCACTGCATCTTCTTGAAGCAAGCTCAAACTTTCCACGGAAATATTCATCTTCTCTACTGCAGAGGTAAAGCTATCATCTAGAGAGGTTTCTCCATGGCCATCTAAGGTGTAGATCACAGGCTGAGAGGTACTCGTTACATAATTAATGGCACTGGTGATCTGACCTTCTCCATCATATCCTGTGGTTTCATATTGATAGGTATTATAATTTACTTCTGTCTCATAGATATTGTCATAGGAAATCACCTTGGACTTTTCTTCATTTACCACGATCAAAGAGTTGGTAGATGGCGATTCGTCCGTATAATTTTCGTAAAATTTCGGAGACACGTTAGGATCAATATATTCTACGCTAATATGCTTTGAGGCATCTTCATAATGGCTCAAGGTCTTAGCCAAAGTGGTATCACAATCACTTTTAGCGCTTAAGACATAGATGGTAACATCATCCTCTAGGGTCTTTAGATAATCCTTGGTATCCTCTGTCAGACTATAGACCTTGCTAGATGTAGCATCGATACTCTTCATGCCTTCTGGCAACTGAGCTGCTACAACATTCACCAAAACGCACACAACAATGCCTACTACCACCATACTTCCAGAGAACATACTAAGCTTCATCTTTCTGGTGCTAACGCCGCTCCATCTTCTCTTTTGAATGGATTGACAAGTCAAGAACATAAACAAAATAATCGCTGCCACATAATAAATCAGGCCGGTAATGCTAAAGGTTCCCCCGGTGAATTCATCCATTGCTGCGGTAATATCCAAGGCAGACATGATCTGTTCCACAATACCACTTGCAGAGATCATGCTAGAAATGGAGCCCATCATATAGCCGAGGAACAAAGCTGCAAAGGAAATGATTGCCGATAGAACAATACTTTCCGTCAAGGAAGAGATAAATAATCCTATGGCCAAGCACAAGAGTCCATAGAGCCAGATTCCTACAAAGGCCACATAGGTTTCCCCATACGCAATTGTTCCAAAGCGAGATAAAATCACTGGAAAGATACACATGATTCCAACAGCAAGAGTGTAAACTGCAGCCATGGCCAGATATTTACCTGCCACAATCTTCGCTACAGATACTGGTGCTGTAATAATCAGCTGATCGGTTTTATTCTTTCTTTCCTCTGCTAGGGCACGCATGGTCAAGATTGGCACGGTAATCAAGAACAAAAAGGTAATCGCCTGGAGTACCGTGCTAACAGAGGCATAGGTATTGACCATATTATAAGCATAGGAATACAGACCGAAGAAGAAGAGAGTAGCTGCAATAAATACCCATCCTATAACATTTTGAAAATATGACTTAAATTCTCTTTTAAAGATTGCACCCATTACTTCTCATCTCCTTCCTGACTTAGCTGGTCTGTTTCCCTGGTTTCCTGATTCAAACTACTTTCGTTGAGCTCTTCAAAAGACTTTCCCTCCTGTGTCATGATCTCTGATACGGTGGGAAAGCTTTCTTTGCTATCTCCTGTCAATTCCAAGAAGACCTCTTCTAGGGATTTCTTTTGCAAATACATCTCTAAGATGGCAATGTTATCCTTTGCAAAGGCAAAGAAAAGGGATTTTCTCAGATCAACCTTAGGATCTACTACAACTAAAGCTTCACAGCCTTCTTCTGTTTCCTTGACTTCAAATTCATCAATACCATCAACACTAGCCAAGGTCCTTCTTACCTGGTCTTTGGCTCCATCCGCTAAGATATGAATATGCTGCTCTCCATCCATCTCGCTAAGAAGGATTTCCTTTTCATCATTTGCGACAAGCTTTCCCTTGGAAATAATGAATATATAATCACAGACTTCCTTTACTTCCGTAAGAATATGAGAACTTAAGATCACCGTATGGTCCTTTCCTAGTTCTCGAATCAAATCACGGATTTCTATAATCTGTTGCGGATCTAGACCTACGGTTGGTTCATCTAGGATAATAATTTCAGGATACCCCATGATAGCCTGGGCAAGTCCTACTCTTTGCTTATATCCCTTAGAAAGGTGATGAATCAGTCGATTTCTCATGGAAGTAAGACCAATACGTTCCATGACTTCTTCTACCATATCTGACCTTTTTGCTTTTTCAATTTTCTTGAGTTCTGCTACAAATTTCAGATATTCTTCCACTGTCATATCTGTATAAAGGGGCGGAATCTCTGGCAAATATCCGATGGATGCCTTGGCCTTTTCCGGTTCTTTTAAAATATCAAATCCATTGACTGTAACCTGGCCGCTACTTGCTCCTAAATATCCTGTTAGGATATTCATAGTTGTTGATTTACCAGCTCCATTAGGACCTAGAAATCCATAGATTCTTCCCGGCTCAATTGTCATGGATAAATCATCTACTGCAGTATGATTTCCATACTTTTTCACCAAATGACTGATTTCAATCACTTTTCTTGTCCTCCTCGATTCATAAATGTACTAAATAGCATTGTAAGCACCTTATGTGAAAGAAAACTGTTAGTAATGTGTTTTTTATGTGAAAGGAAACAAAAAAAGACCAGCCCCTACCCTAAGGTAGAAACTGGCCTTTGACTCTTATTATTTATTGCGATAAATAATATCATTACGTCCTGGTCCATTAGAAACCATGGTGATTGGGAAACCAATCTTTTCTTCTACAAATTCAATATACTTTCTGCAGTTTTCAGGCAGATCTTCATATTTTTTGATTCCACGGATATCGCACTTCCATCCTGGAAGAGTCTCAAGAACTGGCTTTGCCTTTTCAAGCTTGGCTGTGGTTGGGAAGTCTGTTGTTACTTCTCCATCAATTTCATATCCTACACATACTGGAATCTCGTCTAGATATCCAAGAACATCTAATACAGTAAATGCTACATCTGTAGTTCCCTGAATACGGCATCCATACTTCGATGCCACACAGTCGAACCAACCCATTCTTCTAGGACGACCTGTGGTAGCGCCAAATTCACCGCCATCACCACCGCGACGTCTAAGCTCATCTGCTTCTTCTCCGAAGATCTCGCTTACAAAAGCGCCTGCTCCAACAGCAGAAGAATAAGCCTTACATACGGTAATGATTTGCTTTATTTCATATGGTGGAATACCTGCTCCGATAGCACCATATGCTGCCAAAGTAGAAGAGGAAGTAACCATAGGATAGATTCCATGGTCTGGATCTTTTAAGGATCCAAGCTGTCCTTCTAATAAGATATTCTTGCCTTCTTTGATGGCTTCGTATAGATATGCCGATACATCACATACATATGGAGCCACCATATCACGATAACCATGAAGTTCTTCTAACAGCTCTTCTGGCTGAATGAGTGGCTTGTGATAGAGATGTTCTAATAATACGTTCTTTGTTTCACAGATACGAACAACCTTTTCTTTTAATAAATCTTCATCAAATAATTCACTTACCTGGAAACCGATCTTTGCATATTTATCTGAATAAAATGGAGCAATTCCTGACTTGGTTGATCCAAAAGACTTTCCTCCAAGTCGCTCTTCTTCATACTGATCAAATAAAATATGATAAGACATTACAATCTGAGCACGGTCAGAAACTTTAATCTTAGGCATTGGAACGTTCTCATCTGTAATAGACTTAATCTCTTTAAAGAGTACTGGAATATTAAGTGCAACTCCATTGCCAATAATACTTGTTGTATGATCATAAAAGACACCGGATGGAAGGGTATGAAGAGCAAACTTACCATAATCATTTACGATGGTATGTCCAGCATTTGCTCCTCCCTGGAAACGACAGATAATATCAGCTTCTTTTGAAAGCATATCTGTAATCTTACCTTTACCTTCGTCGCCCCAGTTGGCTCCAACGACTGCTTTTACCATTATCTTTACCTCCTGCTTTTCGCTATCAGCTAAAATGAACTTTTTAACCGCATAAAATTATACACCTTAGAAGTGTTATTGTCTATAATTGTTTTATATTTTCAAGCTCCGCTTTTGCATCGATTGGCTTACTTAAATAGTGATAAGTTAGGGTGGTAGCTGCTAGGATTTTACCTTCTGCATTATAAGTCTTTACCTCCACGATGGACAAGAGCTTGCCGGTCTTGATTTCCTTGGCCTCTGTGACTACCGTATCTCCAATATGAGCAGCTCTCATATAATGAATATCCGCATCAACAGTGGTTACGATTCGACCACTAGCCGTAGCACAGATTCCCCCTATGGTATCTGCTAGGCTAAATAAGATGCCTCCATGTACGGAGCCAATAGGATTGCCATGCTTTTCTTCAAATGTATTAATTCCCTTACAATATCCTTCTCTTACTTCTTCTACATGGACCCCTAGATATTGGATAAATCCATGCTTTGCAAGGTCCAAACCTTCCTTTTGTTCACTCATACAATCCACCTCTACTTTTAATATTTTATAAGCAAGACAAACCGCCACAATCACTTGCAGCGGTCCTAGGTTCTTTTTTATATTTCATCTGGTAATTTCTTAGTGGCCGTAAGGGCTAAGGCTCCCGGTCCAATATGACAAGAAATACTCAAAGACAGAGGATTAATCACCAATCCTTCATCCTTTAACTGTTCTAATACTTCTGCCTTAAACTCCTCCGCTGGAGCAAGGTCCTTGGTATAGGCAATATCCAGCCAGCATCCGCTACCATCTTCACTGTCAAAACGTTCCTTTAGATCCTTTACAACAGCTTGAATCATCTGCTTTTTGGCCAGCTTGACAGTTCTAGCCTTGGCATAACTATCTAGCTTGTCTCCCTGAATCTGCAATACCGGCTTGATCTTAAGTAAACTTCCTAATGCTGCTGCAGTAGGTGTCAAGCGTCCACCTTTTTTAAGGTAGGTCAAGGTATCAATCATAATATAAATCGATGAATCGAACTTGGTTTTTTCCAAATATTCCTTAATTTCCTTTCCACTCTTGCCTCGCTTAGCAAGCTCTAGAGCATCAAGGGCACTTCTTCTTTGGGTAACAGAAATACGCTGATTGTTTACTACATATACCTTGTCCTCATAGTCCTGAGCAATCATCATTGCAGTCTCACAGGAACTACTAAGTCCAGAAGACATTGGAATATGAACGATCTCATCATATTCTTTTAAGATGTCATCCCACAAGGCCTGAACATCCCCAATTGCTGGCTGAGAGGTTGAAATCTCGGCTCCTTCCTCTAGCTTTTCGTAGAACTGAGTCTGTGTCAGATCAATATCTTCAAAATACAAATCACCATTGATAAAAAAAGGCATTGGAAGGACAAAAATTCCTAGTTCCTTCGCCTGCACCTGTGTGATCCCACTATTACTATCTGTAACAATTGCCACCTTTGCCATATGGTTCTTCTCCTTACTTCTCATTTTAACCTAGGACTTTGTTCGATAAAGTCCTTCTCTCTTATACAACATTGTATAGAATAACTGTTCTCATAAAATTATTCAAGTACATTCTCTTTGGATTTTGCAATTTCTTCCACATAGAGCTGACCAATCTGGCTTAAAGGGATTCCTTTTTTCTTGATATAGCCAATGGTCATGGTCTCTTTTTCCTCTAGTCGAACGGCACAGTACTCATCTCCATTGAGTTCTTCATTGATAATGCCAGAGCAAAGAGTAAATCCATTCATTCCTACAAAAAGATTCAACATAGTCCCTCTGTCATTCGCTCTAATGATCTGCTTCCATTCATGGGTTGCATAGGGTTCTTCTGCATAATAAAAGGAGTTCGCATCTCCCTGGTCAAAGGCGAGACATGGATATTCCTCTAAGTCCTTCAAGGAGACTATCTCTTTCTCTGCCAAAGGATGTCCCTTCCAGATATAGGCATAGCAAGGACAGTCAAACAAAGGATGAAAGGCAAGTCCATTTTCTGCAAAAATCTTGGTTAAAACCTGGCGATTAAAATCACTCAAAAATAAGATGCCAATCTCGCTTTTAAAATTCTTTACATTATGAATGATTTCGTTGGTCTTGGTTTCATAGACTGCAAAGTCAAAATCTTCCATTCCAAACTGCTGTACCACCTTGATAAAAGCATTTACTGCAAAGGTATAATGCTGGGTGGAGATGGAGAATTTTTGCTTGGTTCCTACCTTATCAATATAGCGAGATTCCATGAGTTCATACTGCTGTACCACCTGACGGGCATATCCTAGAAATTCCTCTCCCTCCGGAGTAATGGAAATACCTCTATTGGAACGGATAAATAGGTCAAGACCAATCTCATCTTCTAATTCCTTTACGGAAGCAGACAGACTTGGCTGCGAAATAAAAAGGTTCCTAGCCGCTTCATTTAATGAAGTAGATCTAGAAACCTCTATGACATATCTTAGTTGTGTCAGTGTCATAATGGTTTCCCTTCTATCTAATATGCTATGCTAGCAAATTCCTCTACCATTATAACAATTTCATATTGATTATCCAATGTTATTTATACAAATCTTCCTACTTTACCGGCTACTTAAAGTCGCACTGTGCTTGTTCATAATCAATCAATTCACTAATCGTAGGATGTTCCCCACAAATCGGGCAGCTCTTGGATGCTTTTGGCAACTTGATCTTGTGAAAATCCATGCTTAAAGCATCATAGGTTAGAAGACTTCCTGTTAACAAATCTCCCACACCTAGAATATATTTCACTGCTTCCATAGCCTGAAGAGATCCGATCACACCTCCCATGGCTCCAATCACCCCCGCCTGCTTGCAGGTTGGTACAGCATCCTTTGGTGGTGGATTTTTAAATACACAGCGATAGCATGGGCCTTGCCCTGGCACATAGGTCATGAGCTGTCCCTTGAATCGAATAATTCCAGCATGGGAAAATGGTTTCTTTTCCATAACACAAGCATCATTAATCAAGAACTTCGCTGGGAAATTGTCCGTTCCATCTAAGACAAAGTCATACTCTCGAATCAATTCTCGAATATTCGTTGAATCCACAAACATCTGGTAGGTATTCACCTGAATATCTGGATTCATCTCCTCCATGGTCTCCTTGGCAGATTCTACCTTTGGCTTTCCTAAGTCCTTGGTTGCATGAATAATCTGTCTTTGAAGATTGGATAAATCTACCTCATCCGCATCTACAATACCAATCGTACCCACTCCAGCGGCCGCCAAGTACATAGCGGCCGGAGCGCCAAGGCCTCCTGCACCTATAATCAATACTTTTGCATTTAAGAGCTTTTTTTGTCCCTTCACACCTACTTCCTTTAGGATAATGTGACGGGAATAACGCTCTAGTTGTTCATCCGTCATTGCCATCTTAGCATCCTCCTCCCATGAAATATAAGAATTCCACTTCGTCCCCTTCTTTTAACTGAGTGGATGGAATCTTGTCCTTTTCTAGAAATTCTTCATTTAAAGAAACCGTAACATATTCTGGTGTTTCTACCTTTTCAAGTTCAATCAATTTTTCAACTGTAATTTGATCTTCGACTTCCTTTTTTTCTCCTGCTACTGTTATAATCATCTGCTTTAATCCTCCACTTTCTTTACATATAAGGTATAGGTCCCATCCTCATTGTCCTTTAATTTCAAGATCTGTTGGCCTTCTTCTTTGATTGATCTTGGAACATTTTGTACTGGTTCTCCATCATTCATTCGAATGGCCAGCACCTGGCCAATCTCCAACTCTTCTAGGCTTGCTTTGGCCTTTACAAAAGTAAGGGGGCATACCTTGTCAGTAATATCAACTTCTTCATCAAATGTTAAATCTGCCATCTTCTCTTCCTACCTTTCTACTTTTCTTCATATGCCTGTTCAATCTGTTTGGTAAATTCTTCTTCTCCTACTCGATTTAGGGCCAAGCGGAATCGCTCTCCTGGATTGGCATGTTGCTCAAACCAGTCAATGGCTGCATCGCAGACCCGAAAGAGAGTCTCTTGATCTTTTATGATTGGAAGCTTTTCTTCTCCTCGATAAATCTGATTTCCAAATAGTCCTCCAAAGGTAACGATATAGCCACTTTCTCCCTTCCAGGCCTGAGTCGGACAGGCCTTCACGCAGCGGCCACAGTTATTGCATTTTGCATGATCTATGCCGATCTTGTCTCCATCCTGATATAAGGCTCCTTGTCTGCAGGCCTTCAGACAGACACCGCAGTCAATGCAATCTTCCTGATCATAAGTCAGGATATATCCACCTTTGATTCCCACATCATTTTCTTCTGCTTTCAAGCAATTATTTTGGCAGCCGGTAACCCCAAATTTGAACTTGTGGGGCAATTCTCTCGCATAATAACGTTCATGAAGCTGTTGGCCGATTTGATAACTATCAATACAGCCACTTGGACAAATCGCATTTCCCTGACAGGCTGTCACCGTACGAACGCGAGGTCCACATACTCCCATCTGAACATCTCCGGATTCCAATTCCTCTCTTACCTTTTCAATATCTTCAAAGTGGATAAATGGAATCTCTAATCCTTGTCGAGAGGTTAGATGCACATATCCTTGTCCATACTTTTCAGCCACCTCTGAAAGCTTTGCAAGCTGGCTTGCCGTCAAATGTCCTCCTACTACAGCGATTCTTAAGGAAAAGCATCCTTTTTGTTTTTGTCTCATAAATCCGCCTTTTTTCAAGGCTCCATAATCAATTGTTGCCATGTTTTTATTACTCCTTACCTCAATTGTTTTTTATTCCATTGCCTGACGAAAGTCTTCTATTAAATCCTCAATATCTTCAAATCCTACACTGATGCGAACCAAATCTTCATAGACTCCGGCATCGGCTTTTTGCTGGGTGGTGCTATGTAAGCTTATGGTAGATGCTGGATGTACCACCAAGGTCTTTCCATCTCCAATATTGGATAATTTGTAAGCAAGCTTGAGTCTATCAATAAGGTCAAAGGCTTTTTCCTTTGATCCTACCCGAATGGTAATGATCGCTCCATAACCCTTCTGAAATTGTCTTTTGGCTATGTCATGCCAAGGACTAGATGCAAGGCCTGGATAGTTGACCACAAGCTGTGGATAGTTTTCTTCCAACCACTTTGCCAGTTTCATGGCATTATCACATTGCCGCTGCATTCGAAGCCCTAAGGTCTCCATCCCGATCTGATTTAGAAAGGCATTTTGAGGAGCTAAACAAGCTCCGATATTGCGAAACAGGCTATTGCGTAGTCTCGCCAAATAAGCAAAGGGACCATATTTTTTGTATTCTTTTAGCATTGGATATTTGTCATAATCCCACTTGAACTTGCCTCCATCCGTCAGGATTCCACTGATTGCATTGGAACTTCCATTAATGTATTTGGAAGAGGAATTGATGATAATATCTGCCCCATGTTCTAGTCCCTGATACAGATAGCTAGTCGCTGTGGTATTATCTAGGATCAGCACCACCCCGTGAGCATGGGCGATTTGGCTAAGCCTTTCTACATCGGTTACATCTAAGGAAGGATTTCCAATGGTTTCTGCAAATACTAGTTTGGTATTTTCACAAAAGGCTTCTTCTATTTCATCCCAATGATTATTGGCCACATAGCGTGTGGTAATTCCAAAAGCTTCTAGATCCTTAAACAAGTCAATGGTTCCACCATAAAGACTTGCCAAAGAGATAATTTCATCTCCACTTTTCAGGATATTCATAAAAGCATTGAAGATGGCTGCCATGCCAGAAGCACAGGCCACAGAACCAATCCCTCCTTCAAGCTGGGTGATTCTTTGTTCAAAGGATGCCACCGTAGGATTTCCTACCCTAGTATAGCTATAACCTGGTTTTTTATTTTCAAATATTTTCTCTAGATCTGCTGCAGATGGCTGATTAAAGGCACTGGTCTGATAAATCGGTGGCTGCGTAGCGCCAAAGATTTCCTTTTGATCCACCCCTGCATGCAACAATTTGGTATTGTATTTCACAATGAATATTCTCCTTATGACACCTAAGCGGATGTCTTGTTCATGAATCCATCTTATCCTTGGATCTTACTAAAGTCAATTTCATATAAACTAGGGCTAGCTATAGCCTATTCCTATAGCATTTTTCGATGCAAAAGTAAGTCTTACCTTTGGCGAGGTTCGCAACATCGCCAGCTGCATAGGCAGCTTTCTACTCCAGCAGCTAGGAATGAGCCAGGAGTCCATCCGGCGGATTTTGTTTCTATGCATTT